>JAJZKY010000132.1 GCA_021803885.1 Planctomycetota bacterium | reverse complement strand
CCATGCCGCGCCACCCACCGGGCATCCATAACATCCCCAACATCTTCAGTGCGCCACCACCTCCTCCTCCGCAACAGCAGCAGCAGCCGCTGCCGCCGCCGCCACAGCAGCAGCAGGGCGGTTTCCTGACCAGCAAGTTCCTCGGCCTGCCCATGATCGTGTGGCTGGGCCTCGTTGCGGTCGGGGCGTATTTCCTGATTTCCAATGGCTCGCTGGGCGGCGGCGGCGGCGGGTCTACGTCTGGCGGCGGGGGCACGGCCACGTCATCGGGCACGACGAGCCTCCAGCGGGGGGCGGTGCAGATCCGGGTGACGCAGGCAATCCCGAGACACGGGCCGGAGCATAACCCGCAGCCTAAGCCGCCCGTGCATAAGAAACTGGTCACGCATCAGAATATGGACGTGAAGTCCCTGCGGTCTACCGGGCGTTATGACGTGCAGCATATCGCCATGGGGCATGGCGTGACGGAGAAGGAACTCCTGAAAATGAATCCCGGTCTGCGTAAGTATGCAGGCTCGAATAAGCCTGTTCCCAAGGGCACGTATATCAAGTTCCCGTAGGAGATGAACATGGACCTGATGGTGGACGCGGCTTACCCCGGTAACATTCCTGATGGTAAGTATCATTGGTGCATGGCATACGCGAACGGTGCTTACGCATGGGCGCGCAAGTATCTTGATGAGTTCGCCGGGCATGTGATGATCGGCGTTTATGCCGGTCAGCCGCAGCAGGCAGTGTATGCCCGCGAGCTTGATGTTGAGCGATATGATGCGAGTACAGGCGATATCCTGCCGTTTGTCAATTACCGGGCACAGCTAGGTCATCACGACGCTACAATATACGCGAGCGTTTCCACGTTTCAGTCAATGCCGCCTGAGACACTTCTTGCCATTCCCCGGCTGCATGTGGCCTGGTGGCGGAATGTCCCCGGTTACCCGACACGGCGGCAGGTGTGGCAGGCCATCGGCGTGAATGACCTGCCCGAAGATAACATCTGGGCATGCCAGTACATGACGGTGCCCGATCAGTACGACGTGTCTGTGATCTATGGCGAACGGGATTTCGTGCGGTAATGGACGTGATCGGAATGCCGGGCGGGACCGGGGCGGACAGTGCCCTTGCCGCGCTCCTGTTCATGACATCCTCCATGATGACGCTGGACGCCTATTCGACGTTCGAGTCGTCGCCGTGGACGGCGGAGAACTTCGGGGCCGATCCGGTTAAGGCGAAGTCGTGCCGTGAGTATCTGTGGCATGCAGTGGGCTACTCTCTTGCATATGCCGCGTTTTCTGCTATTCTGGCTAGGTCATGGTGGCCCGTGATCGGCTCGCTGGTTGCGAATGCCTACCTTGTCTGGCTGTATCTCAGGGCGCTTGACCGGGGTAAGGCTACCGGCAGCACAGGATGGGCGAATGCGTGATGAGGCAGATTTTCCTGATTGCCGGATTGCTGTTTGCTTTTACTCTGATGTATGCCGGTTTGTCGAGACTTGGCTTCCCCTACGTCGCTGCGCCGAAGTAGCGTCGAATGGCAGGAAATGTCCAATTGGATACCGAAGATAGGAATAGCGGCACTGATATTCGCGGCGGGATTCTCGCTGGCAGGACAGCTCCGGCCCGTGATCTCGCCGCATTTAAGAGGGCGGGCAGCAGCAGTGACACCGAATTGGGACATGAAGAACTGGACCATCGGGAAGCCCATGTCACTTACCCAGGCGCTAGGATTCCGTAAGAATCTCCTGCATCCGCCCGCGCTGAAAGCGCAGTTGCCCTCGCACGTCACGCATAACACGCCGAAGCCGAAGCCGAAAGCCCGCTCCGTGCGGGCAGCCGGACTGCCGAAGGGCGGCACGCCGCAGGCTAATCAGCGGCTCGGCAAGGTTATGGCCGCACGGTTCGGATGGACCGGGGCGCAGTGGATGGCCCTGAATAATATTGTCATGGCTGAGTCCGGCTGGAATCAGTACGCACAGAACAGCGGTTCGGGTGCATACGGGATTCCGCAGGCGCTTCCTGGTTCGAAGATGGCATCGGTCAGCCCGGACTGGCGTTCGTCAGCGCACGCACAGATTTACTGGATGCTTCTTTACATCCGGCAGCGGTACGGCAATCCGGTTAACGCATGGAACTTCCATCTGGCTAACGGCTGGTACTAATGCCGAATTGGGATATGAAATACTGGAAGAAAGGCACGAAAATGTCTTTTTTCCAGGCATTGGGGTTTCGGAAGAACCTGATTAATCCGCCAAAGCTGACGGCGGTTCTTCCGGTAAGGCAGGGCCGCGCCGTCCCTCCGTCGTCCGGGGGCGGCGGCGGCTCTGCCGGAATAGGTCACGTCGGGCGCAGCGTGCATTCATTCGCCATCGGCGTCCTGAAAGGAATACACGCTCCCGTGACCACCGCGAACGTCCGCAGTATTGAGGCGTGGGCGCAGCGGGAAGGAGGGGGCGGTAGCTGGAATCCGCTGAATACCACTCAGCGGATGCCCGGATCGACCACGTTCAACGGGTCCGGTGTCCAGAACTACCCGAGCATGACCGTGGGAACGCAGGCCACGGTAGAGACATTGCTCGGCGACCCGGCGTATAATGATATCGTCGCCGCCTTTCAGGCGGGACGCGGACTATGCGGAAGGTCATTTCAGGGTCTTTCAACATGGTCCGTTGGCGGATATTCAAGTGTGTGCTGAAAGGAGGGAATCATGGCACAGTCCGGTAATACTATTACATGGTGGAATCCGCTATCGTGGTTCAATTCGGCTGCATCCGCCGCGTCTAGCTGGTTCGCTGGCATGGGCGGCAAGATCGCATCCGGCATTGAAGGCGGATTCGTTGCGCTGTTCAAGGATCTGGCCGATGCCGTCATGGGCTATGTCGAAATTATCCTTGCCATCAGCATCGCTATCCTGGTACTCATGATCTATTTCTCAGGTGATATCGCGCGAGCCGGGCTATCCGTCGCGGGAACGGTGGGCTGACATGACTGCCAGCAGGGAAGTAGCGGTCAGGGACACTACCCCATCCCGGTCGGCGGGACCGTCCTACCGGACCAGGGGCATCCCCGGTTCCGTGGACACCAGCTACACCGAGCCGCCCGAGGTCAGCGGGGGCAGCGGAGGTCCGTCATTCACGGCGCGATGGGGTGCGCGGCTGCCTGCCACGAGACGGACAGGCGGCAGGCTCGGCAGTCAGCGTATCATCATCATGTGCTGGTTCGCCGCAATGGGCATCATCTGTTATGACGAATGGAAGCAGAACGGTATTCTCGCCCGCCCGGCCCGGCTCTGGTGGACTTCCCTGTTCTACGGCCTGCTAGCCCTCGCGGGCTTCATCGACGCGCTGATTCCGCTTCTCAATGTCATCGCCATCGGATACACGATCATGCTTGCCTGGCAGTATTTCAACCGGGAAGGACAATTCGCGGTTTCCGGCGGCAGCGGCGGTGGCAGTGGCAGCGGCAGCAGCGGAGGCGGCGGCGGGGGGCGGAAGGGACTGGTACGGTGAACGAGGATACTGTACGCATCCTGGCAACTATTGCCATTGCGGCAGCGGAAATCTACGCGCTTAACGGCGGTGATTTTCCGGTCGCCGCATGGTTCTTTGACCTGATAGCCCGTATCACCGGCTATCTGGCTAATATTCTCGGCACTATCTCACTCAACGCCCGGCTCAACTACTTCATGGCGGTGCAGGCATAAATGGGTATCTTCGGCGCTACATCAGACGCAAGGGCGTCGGATATGGACGACAGCGGCCAGGATGGCGGTGTGTTCATCGGTGCCGCCGCGTTCCTTGACTTCGGCAAGGACGTGTCACGCAAGCTGGACAGCCTGTCCCCGGCCCGGCCTATCATCAAGCCGGTTGGCGGATCGGCTATCGGTGACGGGGTGACTAGTCCTATTCTGGTAAAGGTGCAGGTCTCCCCGGCGAGCGGCAGGCTGTGGAACATCCTGAGGCTTGGCGTGTTCGGATCGGACCCGCATACGACGGTACAGCCGGGCAGCGGTATCGGCAGTGCTCATCAGATTACCTCGCCGGGCGCGGGTCAGGACATCACCGGGATCACGCTGCCGTCAGGGATTTACAATCTGTACGGCACGACCCTGGCAGGCGGCACGCTCGCGGCGGCGGACTTCAACAATCTCGAATTGCAGTCAATCACGGGCGGTGACGTGACGCTTCTTAACTATCTGCCGCTACTGGCACCGACACCGGGCCAGGCGTCGTGGGGACCGTATCAGATTGATGTCAGCGCAATTCAGGCAAACCTAGCTAATCCGCTGACACCAATCACCGTGCAGGTGAAATCTATTGCGGCAGCGACGGCAGGTGCTA
Organism: Planctomycetota bacterium; assembly: GCA_021803885.1. Next base: position 5,423 of record JAJZKY010000132.1, on the reverse strand, counting down.
TATACTATGCGTCGCTTACCGCAGTTCCCGTAGCAGGCGGTGTGTACGCGGACGTGTACTCGGGGCAGGTTCCCGACCCGGATCTGTCGCAACTGCCGGATATCATTGAGTCTGGCCTTCCCATCCCTGCGGTTGTGCGCTACTCACAGCGGGTCGAATGGGTGCGCGGGCAGGAATCCCTGTACGCGCTGGCTTACAATGTTCCTGCCGGGCAGCAGGTTGTTCTTGCCGCCCGCGTAGCCGAGTACGCAATGGACGATATTGAGGCGATGAGTACCTGATGGACGCTAAAAAGGTTCTTCCCTATGTGACTATCGCCATGGTGATCGGTGTCGGCGTGTCATACATGCTGTTCCTCGCGTTCACATGGCGTCAGATGCAGGCGGATCGTACCCGCACATATTCCAGGGTCGATGAGATCATTGACCGCATGACAGCGAAACCGGAAGCCGATGACTCAGCAGATGCAGGACCTTGTAATTAACGATCTGATTACACTTCTTATTTCCGTGGTTACGGCGACATGGATTCTGGGAGTGCAGAACGGATCGGTGAAAACATCCCTGGCATCTATTCAGGAACGGCTGGCCCGTATCGAGGGCATGTTCGAGTACCGGATCAAGAGAGACAGTGATGGACCGTGATCGGGCGGCAGGATCGTAAATGCTTATCAAGCCGTTTACCGAGATTATTGACAGTACCGGCAAGGCCACGCTCCAGATCCGGCATAATCTTCACGGCCTGGTCTGGAAGGTGTATCAGATCGGTTTCGGTCTCGGTATTGTCGCTAACTCGGCACAGGTCGCGGCAAACGTGAACGGTGTCCCGCTGACTACCACGGTAACCATGCAGGTAAGCGTGTTCGCCTACCTGCCAGATAAAGCGCCCTATTCAATGGAGACCTTCTTTGTCGGGCCGCCGTACATTCCTCTATCGGCTGGTGATTATATCGAGTGCGGCGTCATTTCCGCATGGCCTGGTGACAGGTTCACGGCGGCAGCCTATATAGAAGAATATTCATGGGAACAATACATCACGATGGGACAGTGATATGCAGGGTCCGGGTAGCTACGGCAACATATTCACTATCCCGCAGGGCGCGTCCAGCGGTGCGCGTATTACCATCGACGGAATCCGCGGTGCTATTTTCGAGTACGATTCGAATGGTAAGCTGGTAGCATCATGGGCATCGTCTGGCGGTTCCGATGACGGATTTGGGAACGCCTATCTGTCAGGGCAGACAGTTTACTATGAGAGTAGTCAGGTAGTCAATCAGTATATTGCCGAGAACATTGACGGCGGTATCGCATGGTATGTGTCTAATGGGCCAGGCGGACCGTATACTGAGGCTGACTACATCCAGTTGCAGCAGGGCGCCGATCAGGCGTTCACATTCTCCATGCAGGGAATCGCGGGCACGGGAAACGGCACGACTGTGCCGCTCACATTCCAGAACGGATGGGCGCAGGCATCAGGCCGGGAATCTACCCAGCTAAAAGTAATACTTGACTACAACCGGCTTGAACTGAGCGGCTCGGTAGTAGTCCCGGCTGGTTTCGCATCCGCGCAGGACATCATGACCTACAGTGAGTCGGCATACTACCCGCTGTCCGGGCAGTCGGTCACCGCATGGGACCGGAATAGTAACACTCCTGTGCGCCTGTACGTCGGGACTGCTGGCACGATACAATTCTCAGGGCCGGTCACAGGCGTCACCGCAGGCGACGATCTGGACATTCCGGCGACAACTATCATACTCTCACCGTAAGGACGACAGACATGGACATGCCGCAGTACGGAATCACTGTGCAGGAATACCCTGACGGGTCAGGACGGAAGTTCCTCGGCCTCCAGATCACGACCGGCGCAACCATGCACAACTTCTTCCTCTGTGACGGTGGCGACTACGAGTCGGCAGCCCGGCAGATCAGCGAGAAAATCGTGCAGGCGGGTAAGCAGGCTGCAACCCCGCAGCGGAGACTCATCGAGGTGAAGGGGACACTCAATGGCAAGGGGCATCTTCCAGCGTAAGGGCGGCAGCAGCCGGAAGCGCGCCGAGCGGGCCAGGAAAGCCCACGCCCGGCGCAGGGCCAAGGGACTTACCGGGGCGGGCACGCATTACAAGGGACACCCGGACGCACGGACTAAACCGACGTGGATCTGGTGACTTGCACCGGGCCGGTAAGCCGTGTATGCTTGCAGTCATGAAAGGAGCAGACAATGACTGACAAGACAGAAGACTTCAACTGGACGGAGGTTACCGGCGAGGTTGTCGGCAAGCTGCGGGAGCCGAAGGTCCGTCCAGTGCCCGAGCCTATCATCCGGCAGGCGCAGCGGTCCTTTGATGAGGGTACTGCCCTGGCGTACACGTTCGCCACGGATGAGCTGGCTGAGGCGTTCATGGTTCACATGAAGTTCGCGGGACTGCATACGGTTCCGCGTACCACGATCCGGGTTGTACGTGATCCCGCTGGCACGGGTGACACGCGGCGCGTGTCGTGGAAGGCGGGAGAGCGGCGGGGCCGGAGGTCCTGATTCCCCGCGACGTCTGGGGATGACCCGATCACGGGTAGTCGCGGGATGGGGCCGGGGGGCTGGGGGAGGGGCCTCCCGGCCCCGTTTTCTTTCAGGAAAGGACGATAGTAATGGCGTGGTCAATTACGGTTAATAATGTTAGTCTGGATAGTTACCGGGAAGTGTTCACTCAGGATGTCATTGACCAGTTCGGGTCGCATAACCCTGAGTATGTACACGACCTTAATCTAGCTCTGGAAATGGCGGTACGTGCGGGCCTGAAATCGGCTACCCTGTCAGGTGGCAGGACACCAACACCGGGTAGTGATGACGAGGTTGTAGTCATCACGATTACCGGATTCGGGAAGGCAGTTGATTTCAACGATTCCATGCGGCAGGTAATAATGCGGGGTCCAGATGAAAACATCTGATGATTTCATCCGATATATTACCCTGATGGCTTCCCAGGAAAATAGCGTAGTAATCATCACACCGCACGCCGAGCCGTTCCGGCCAAAGGAACGCTCATTTCTGGAAGGTATCAGAACAGTTCCCGCACGAATCACGGCTCCCCCTGGCACTGATCCATTTAACCTGATCCTGCGGAAGCCGGGTCACTGGATGTTCATATGGGTGGCAGAATGAAGAAAGAACGGCATCCGATTATGCTGGTTCCATGCCCCAATAATTGCCAGAACGGATGGATTCGCACTAAGAGAGGTCTGGATATGTGCAAGACCTGTATGGGCACCGGATCGGTCGCCCGCCCCGCCTAGAGCGTTTGCCGGGCATTTGCATGTGCGTTTGCCGGGCATTTGCATGTGCATTTACATTTGCATTTGCATTTGCATTTTGCCGCCCCGGACCCCTGACCCCAGTCCGGCTATGGGTGGTCTGGGTGCTATGGGTGGTCTGGGTGCTATGGGTGGTCTGGGTGCTATGGGTGGTCTAGGTGCTATGAGTGCTCTCATTGTCTACCGATTCAGTAGGTAATAATTCCGTTGTAGTTCTGTTACAGTTCTGTTACCGCTAACCTCTGGACAGGCATATATGATGCGTATATGAGGTCGGAAATACCGGCCTACCGGAAAAGGGACGCAGCAAATGTCACTCGACACCTGGCAGCTCATAGATACGTACGCCAGCGCATTTCAGCAGGTCCTGTTGTACGGCCCGCCTGGCACGGGCAAGACGCATGCCGCGATGCACGCCGGGGACCCGGCGCACGTCATCCGTATCCCCTGCACCGACGACATGCCAGCCGCCGAGCTGCGCGGCCACTGGATACCTCAGGGACCGACCTGGCAGTGGCACGACGGCCCGCTGACCCGCGCATACGTGGACGGGGGGCGGGCCGTGGTGGACGAGATCACCCGTGCCACGGACGACGCGCTCTCATTCCTGCTCGCCATCCTCGACGGCCACCCGATCACCCTGCCGGACGGGCGCACCATCCACCGTTCCCGCGGGTTCTCTCTGTGGGCTACCACCAACGACTCCGCAGACGATCTGAGCGGAGCGCTAGCTGACCGCTTCGTGGTCCGCGTCGCATGCGACATTCCTCACCCAGCCATCCTCGACCGTTTCAATGCCGCGTTCCGCGATGCGATCGTCTCCCGTTCCATCTCGGCCCGTCAGGCTGGCGAGTATCACCGTCTTCTGCCGATCATGGGCGCGAAAAACGCGGCACTCGCCGTGTGGGAGGAACGCGCCGTCGAACTGCAGTACGCGCTGAGTCTCCGAGATGAACTGTGAAGACGATCCTGCCCATGCCGGGCGTGCTCACGGGTGACGTGTGGGATGTCCGCCCGTCAGCTACCCGGCAGGGCATGACAGATCCGGGCGCACGGGTCATGCATGTCCCTGCCGGGGCGGACCCGGCTGACCGGGGAGTGCGCCAGCATGAGCTACTGCATGCCGCATGGTCACCGCACGTGCCGGACGGCTCGGATCTTGCGCTGCTCGCAGCGGAGGATGGGCGAATCGAATCGCTGGCGACAGCACGGGGCATCATCCGTGACGCTCCGCTGTCAGCGGACGAGATCGATCGCATCATCGCCAGCATGTGCGATACCTGGGCGTACACGTCTATAGCCATGTTTATGGCGGCGGGTATCGGCAGTCCGGGCGAGGAGTACTCTGCGGACGCAATACACCGCTATGTCCCAGGGGAGATAGCGGCACGTCTCGCCAGCCTGGCGGAGCGTATCCGGGCCAGGTACGCGACCGATCTCTCGTTCGCGGCGGCGCTGGAGGTCGCGGACTGGCTGCGAGCATGGGAGCCGTTCGACAGCGACGATGACGGCAGCGACGGTGACGGCAGCGACGGTGACGGCAGCGACGGTGACGGCAGCGACGATGACGGCAGCGACGATGACGGCAGCGACGATGACGCTTCCTGGTATGACAGCGACGATGATGACAATGAGATCCCCCCGGCAGCGTGGGACGACACCAGCCCTACGCCCATGGGCCTGCACCGGCAGGTACATCAGCGGATCGCTGACACGGACAGTCCGGCAGACGTGACATGTCCATCCGGCACTGCGGCTCTCGACGAGAAACTCAGGTGGATATACAGATGGGCCGAGGATCATGTAAATGAATGCGCGGACGGGCCATGCGAGATGATCGTCGAGAAGGTGCCGCTACCGATCCTGATAACACGGTCGGGCAGGGTCCGTGCCCGGTCGTGGTCTGAAACTGGCAGCGTGCCTTGGCCGAATACGCACATGCACTATTCGGGTAAGGCGTTCCGGCGGCGGAATCACGGCGGAACTGTAGTCATTGACTGCTCGGGGTCCATGAATCTGTCCGTGAAGTCGATCCGGGATCTGATTACCGCCATTCCGGCGGCTACAGTCGCCGGATATGCGAGTGGTCTACATATCGGCTGGCTGCGTATCTTC
>JAJZKY010000131.1 GCA_021803885.1 Planctomycetota bacterium | reverse complement strand
TGTTGGGGGAAGCGACAACCGGCGGCGCTGGTGATCATGGCAGGCCGTGAATTTATGCCGCAGGATTGGGCTACCGCCCCGTTGGGAAAACTTTTCCCCATCCATTTTAATTCACTCTGGCCTCCGGCATTGCTGCGCCAGCAGAATGACAGAGGTTTTTTGCCGGCTCTGACGGCGCAGGGTGTACAGTCCGGCCTTTCACAACTGGGCGTGGATCAACGCACCGACAACATTATCTGGCGGTCCATGCCACGGTGGTATTGGCATAGCGCCTATACTCAAGCCAGGGCGGATGCACGGGTGTTATGGGCGATCGCCGGACATACAGCCCGAAACGTCGGCCAGACCGGAACCATTTCGGCTTTTCAATCCACCCGCCGCCGAGCGTTGTTAACCACCATGTCTCTGGGGTCAGGGCGTGTGATGTATCTGGCGAGTAATCAACTCTGGCGGTTGCGGTATGTCCATGGTTACAACGTCGAGGATGTATTTCTGGGACAATTATTGCGTTGGGCTTCAGGTTCACAGTTGCCCGCGGGAGGAAGATTTGTCCGCTTCGGCACCAATCATTCCAGTTACAACCAGGGTCGGAGGGTAATGGTGCAGGCGCGCGTTCTTGATGATCGGCTGCTTCCGGAATCCGGACTGCATTTTCAGGCGCTGGCGACACCGATCACAGCCACGACCGGAGCGGCGGGAAAAAAAGCATCCCCGGCACCGACCGCCTTTTCCGCGCCGATGCTGCCGCAATCCGGAATGCCAGGATATTACACCGGCTTGATTACCGGTCTGCCGCCGGGAAGCTATCGCGTAACACTCCACGGATCAGGCGTCCAGGCACGTATGCGCAACGATCCGTCCGCTACGGTACGTTCTTTAACCATACGCGTTAAATCCGCAAGTAATTTGGAGATGCTGGACACCACCAGTGACCCCGCAGCCATGCGACAAATTGCCAATGCCGGTGGTGGTATCGCGTTGCCCGGTCCCTTCGCCGACATTCTTGCCGGCTATATGCCGCCGGTAAAACAGGTGATTGAAATTCCGGATAGCACCAGTTTATTCGAACATCCGCACAGCACCTTGACATTCTGGCTGCATGTTTTGTTTATGGTGCTTTTTGTCGCCCTGTTAACCTCCGAATGGCTGATCCGCAAATCCGCGGGGATGGTATAGGTTGGGCCGTGATTGACTGCCAGTTTGTCGCGTCTGGATCAGTCAGATAGCGTTTTGGAGGCGGATAGGTTTTACTGTGCGCCTGCGGCTACGGGTTTCCACTTGTAGCAGCGAGAGGAAAGTGGCGGTTTTCGCCACGGTCGTAATGTGTTACCCACCCGCCATGACTTTGTGCATGGGTGCGGCACTATTTTTTGGCGGAGGCAAGATTTCCAGAATTAACGCGCGGGCCAAGGCCACGCGGCTAAAATGGAAATTGGCAATACTGGAATAGGCTCCTGGGAAAATAATAGGGAGATAAAGAATTGCCAACAAACATGACCACCTGACACCCTATTACGCATCGCATGGCGCTTGCCTCAGCGCTGGAGTTGTGGGAATATATATGTTTGGCGAGAAGGAAATGAGTGTAATGGTGTCCGGACCTCGGCACAGGAGACAGGCCTTTGAATGAATCACAAACATCAGCAGCACTTAATGAGCAACAAAAGACGTTGTGTTATGGCCCTGGAGCACGTGTCGAGGTTACGCAGCAGATTGCCCAGAGAGCACACGTATATCCTATCAGTATCATCGGCACCGTACTGCACCAGGAAAGACAGGCAAGCGGCAGTTGGTTTGCCCGGAACAACTGTGACCGCCTGTGGCTTGATCGCCTGATTATTCAAAAAGATGATGGCGAGATAGTCGTGCTGAATCTGGATGAATTTTCTTCCATTAAAGTGCTGCAAGGCCCCCCACCGAACGCCGGTCCAGCGCCCCTTGTTTTGCCCAATAGTGACCGCAGCAGTGCACTAACCTGAACATTCCAGCATGTCGGTATGGATGTAAAAGGATGGGGCTATATTTGAGGCCATACCTGTAGTTTACAACATAACGATAATTTATAATTTCTGTCGCGTAATATATCCGCATTAAAACGCCTGGCGGCAGCTGATAACCGTTCTCACATGTCAAATCTCGGATACATGGTGGAACACCGCGTCTACCTTGCAACACCGTACGCTTTACGGCAGCTGGTAACAGCTTATGCAATACGAGCTGACAATACGGAAGTTTATACTTCTTGGTGTATCGACCACTGTATGGAGACAACCGCCGCTAATGTTCCCAACATCGCCACGTGCGCTGTAAGGGTTTGGGGGACAAAGCCTCTGATTTCGGAAACTTCCGGAAGCGGGGAAGGAAAACTTTTTTACTTTATTTCATACTGTCGGTTTATTGGATATAATTAAACAAATATTTGGAGGCAGGCATTGCCATTATGACTGATACGAAACGAGATTTTTATGAGGTACTGGGAGTCAATCGCGCCGCGGGGATAGATCAGATTAAATCTGCCTATCGGAAGCTGGCACGGAAGTTTCATCCGGATGTCAATAAAAACGACCGGTCCGCGGAAGCCAAATTCAAAGAGGTGCAGGAGGCTTATGATATTTTAAATGATCCCAAAAAAAGGCAGGCGTATGACCAATTCGGCCATGCCGGGGTCAGCAGTGCCGCCGCCGCCGAGGCGGCGGCCACGGCCCATTCCACCCGCGATGGTTCCGCATTCCGTTATTCACGGCGTACCCCCGGTGGAGCCACAGTTGATTATGGCGATATAGACTTAAATGATCTCTTCGAATCTATCGGCGCACGTCGGCGCAAAAGCCGCCGTGGCACTACAGCTTCTCCGTTCGCCGCGGAACCCACGGACATGCCGGAAGCGGCCGGGGCGGATATTATTCATCATGTTACGTTGAGCTTTGAACAAGCAGCCCGCGGCACCACTATGGATTTGCGATTTGACGCCGCTAACCAGGCTTTTTCCGAAACCCTCAGCGTGAAAATTCCGCCGGGTGTGGACGAAGGTTCCAAGGTGCGGGTACGAGGAAAGGGACAACCTTCCATGATGGGGACTGGCCGTGGAGATCTGGTGATTATTACCCACGTTGCGGCACACCGATATTTTACGCGATCCGGCCACGATGTTCTTTTGGACTTGCCGCTAAGCGTCTCTGAAGCCGCCATGGGCACCGTCGTTACCGTGCCTACCCTGGATGGACCGGTGGAGTTACGTGTTCCGCCGGGCGTTAATTCAGGCAAAAAATTGCGGATTAAAGGACGCGGAATACCGGCCAGAGATGGTAGTAAGGGTGATCAATTATGCCGTATCCTGATACTATTGCCGGAGGCTTTGACTGATGCGGAAAAGGCGACTCTGGCGGCACTGGACAAAGCGCACCATTTTGACGCCCGGGGTTCTGTGGTCTGGAAATATTCCGGAAGCGCCACGACGGGGCGGGGCACGAATTAACTCTGCCGGGACCGCCGCCGCCCATCTGATACACGCCCATGCGTTGAGATTGTCGTTTCCGCAAAATTGGCGACGTCAGGGCTGGGCCAAGGTAATGTTGTAATAGTCAGCATTTATATGTAGTGACGCCCGTGGTAAAGACTACCAATGGACCGTCACATCCACCACAAGGGAGGCATATATGTGTGGTAATACGCCGTTGGCGAGGACTCGTGAAATGTTGAACTTTTGGCAGAATATACGCGGTGGATGTACCGGCTTAAACGGGTCTCCAGAGGGCTTCAAGCGTATGACACCAGCTATGGTTGCGGTGGCCACCACGACCGCGCCGATGACACCGGCGCTAAAATCTGCGCGGGCGGTATCGAATTTGGGACAGTTGCTGATGCTGGCTCTGTTTCTGATCATACTTTTTATTTTTATGATCAGTCTACTGGTGGCGGTGCGACGGATTATGATGCTGCGACACCGCGGACCGCACGTTAAAACCCCATATATCGACGCGTGGAAAATTGCCGGCCAACGCCTGAATCCTGATGACGATCCTGAAGCGCCAGACGAGTTGGATAAACCCGAGTAATACCGACCTGCTAACCTGATGCCTACCACGGCACTACGTTCATGGAATTTTCATGGCACTCCCCGGCATTAAAATATTGAGCTGGCCGTTAAATATACGCTGCATGAATCCGGACATCGCCTACGGAATGGGACGTAATAACTTCCCGATTGGCATTACCATTGAATACTCCACCACCGGCAAAGCCGGTGGCTATATGACGGATAATGCTCCAGAATCCGCGCACCAACCAGCGTAACGACTATTTGGAACTTAATTGTGCGTTAAGTTCCTGCATCCATGATTCACCGCAAGGCGTGGCGATGCCGATCAAGAGCGCCGCCATAGAAATTCAAGCAGCGTCAGGTATGTCGCAGTGATCGCACCGGCACATTCAAAGTGCCGACTAACATTACCGGTACCGCCATCTTCCAACTCCCACGTCCGCAGCCGCTTGCTGCAGCCGTGGGAGTTCCAGAACCTCGCTATCTGCCGTTTCCTTTTGAAAGCATCAGTTGCCATGGGCAGTAGGACTGATTATATAAGTCAGCCATGCTGATCGCCGGAATTGATGAAGCTGGGTACGGGCCTCTTTTAGGGCCACTGGTGGTATCAGCGGCGGCGTTTCGGTTTCCTGAACCGCTAAATGTTTCGGATATCACACCCGCCCGACAGTTGTGGCAAAAACTTTCACCCATGGTAGTAGCCAAACCACCCGTTAAATCCGGTCAATTGATTATTGCTGACAGCAAAGTGGTTCACCGTCTGGCTGATGGCGATAAATACATGGAACGCGCTATTTTGACCATGCTCCGGTTGCTTCCCAATGCCGCTCCCGCACCGGTGAATTGGAATGAACTTTTGGCGAGGCTTTCCCATTCTCCCGGACCGGCGCACGAACCGGCGCCACCGTGGTCAGGCAATGCACCTGTACCCGCGTTTGGTGAAGCCGGTGCCATTACCATTGCCGCCCGTATGCTGCAAAGTGTTATCAGCAGCGGTAATACACCACCGGCGGGGTTATGGACGCGCGTAATGGATGTCCCGGAATTTAATCGCCTGGTGGCCGCCACGGCCAACAAAGCCGCGGTTCTTACCAGCATCACGATGATGCACGCCCGGAACCTGCATGATCGGTTCCATGAATCAGATCTTCTGCTATTGGTGGACAAACAGGGAGGGCGTGATCATTACACGCGACTGCTGCTTGAGACATTTCCCGGCTGGCCGCTGAAAGTGATATTGGAATCAGCGCCGGAAAGCAGGTATTTAATCTGCACCGCCCGTGGCAATACACTGATCATATTCCGTGAAAAAGCGGAACAGTATTGTCTGGCCACCGCGCTGGCCAGCATGATATGCAAATATGTACGGGAGTTATATATGACCATGTTTAATCAATGGTGGGAGCGGAGCCTTCCTGACCTCGAACCCACCGCCGGTTATTACACCGATGCCATGCGCTGGCTGGCTCGGGCCGAACCGGAGTTTCCCCGTCTGGGAATCAAACGGGAAATGGTGGTTCGTATTAAATAATCCCCTAATTGGAAAAATCTTAAACTTTTAGCGCAACATATTTTTGGACACCATGATTGCGTTCCGTTTTACGCGCGTTGGGATAAGATTCTGGGTAATCGTTCACGGGGCCATAACCGTGAATAATAAACAATGAATAATGAGTAGTATTTAGCATTTAGGAGAAGCGACGAGGGAAATGCGAGCCGGCGGGTTTATCCCGCCAGAAATGAATAATGAGTCATGAAATGCAAATAATGACTCCTTTAATTTTTAAGCAACGCGAAACGTAACGTCTCATTAAGGCCGCCAAGCCGTCTCATTATTCATTATTCATTGCGCCATGATCGTTCCTCCGCTTCCTCTGTTGTAAAAACAAACAGACATCAATGAGCAATGAGCAATGAGCAATGAGCAATGAGCAATGAGCAATGAGCAATGATCTTTGCGTTCTTTGCGCCTTTGCGGTTCAATATTAAGTGTAGCGCAGCGATACGCCTCATTAAGGCCGCCAGGCCGTCTCATTACTCATTACTCATTACTCATTGCGGCGCAGCTGCAGGGTGGACGATGTTGGTTACCGGGTTGTGAATGGTTACCGATTCTGAAGCCGCCGCCGAAGACGGTGGCTATGCATTGGGTGTTGGGTGTTGGGTGTTGTACGGCGCTCTGAATCCTCTCCCAGGGCCGAGTTACAATCATCCTGGAAATTATATTTTGACTCTGCTACATTTATTGGACTTCAGTGACATATCCATTTGACCGGTCAGGTCATCGCGGGTAAATTTTATAAATTAGTTTGTAGTTCATAAGTTAATGTTAAGGGAATTCGAGTATGTTCAAGCTGCGACGGATGGTATCAATTCTGGCATTTAGCGCGATAATTGCAGTCGGCGGTGGGGTACGGGCGGGTACAGTGATATTAAAAAATGGCGATCACATCACCGGAACGATTACCCGCGTTGGGGCCTTGCATGTAACGGTCAAAACTAACTATGCGGGGGTCCTGTCCATTTCCATCGCTGATATTAAAACCCTGTCCAGCAACACCCCGGTGGAACTGGTCCCAGCCAAGACGGCCCCCCAAATGGCTACGCTGGCTCCCGCAGCCAGCGGAAGGGGTTGGACCGCTACACCGGTAAATCTGCCCGTTCCACCGACGAAGCCCCCTGTGGCCACATCCTGGTTTGGTCCTGACTGGCATAATGAATTAGACCTCGGAGCTATGGATGCTGCCGGCAATACCAACAGTACCCAGTTTACCGGGGCCTTGAAGTTTCATTACCACGCCAAACCCAATGCCGTGAGTATCCAACTCACCGGTGGTTACGGCATGACCAATGATGTCCAATCCCTGGGATTTTTCCAGACGGATGAAATCTGGCGGCGGGCGTTGAATGAATTCAAACCCCAATGGGCTAAAAAGCTGTTTTTGTTTGCCGAGAACGGTAACCGTTATGACGCCATCATGGGCATTTCCATACGCTCTAATAATGATGCCGGTCTCGGTTATTACCTTTTTCAGAACAAGAAAATGGAACTTGATGTCCGTGGCGGGCCTGGTTTCACGTATGAACGCTACTTTCATGGCCAGTCAGTCAGTTATATCAACGGTACCGGCGGTCTGCACTTTATGTACAGGGTCAATAACCGCACGAAATTCACACAAACTGTGCAATATATCACCTCTCTGGAAAACGCATACAATTATCAGGCCAGCGCGGTAAGTGCTATAAGCTTTGCTTTGCCGGAGATAGCGCGTGGATTCGGCTTGCAGGCCAGTTTTACAGATAATTATGACAACACCGCCGGTGAGCTGGGGCGTAAACGCAATGACACGCTGGTCATTGCCTCCATGTTTTTTAAGTTCTAACAGGTCCTTTTGAAGCCGTGTTCATCGGGAATCTCCAGCCGCCGATTATGATGTCCAAAAAAATGTTGGGCAAGAAGTACAAGATATTTCCGGTAAGAGACTAAATTCTAATTTGCAAGGTGAAAAGGTGTCCAACGTTTTCTTTTGGACTGCGGCATGACCATGCCGCGAATTAAAACACTCTCGCCGTGATGCAACGAATGATGCCGCCCGTAACTACATGTAAAAGTCGATAAAAATAATTTTAAGCAGTCCATCGAAGCCATCTACCGGCGTTGCCAAACATCTGTTTCCATCCAGATACATCTTTCCCCCGTGCGACCATCAGCATCAGAGTTTACGTACCCGTAGCACAGATTGCCACGCGTCATTGTTGGACGACTTGACGACACTATAATGATTAGAAGCTGCCGGTGACGTATTGGAAACAAAGCACAGGGGTTTGGCATGACGGAACGTAACTTCAGCGTTAATTCCATATATAATTTATTCCCCATGGAAATGGAAGAGTTTCGCACATTGGCGAATCTGGCCTTGGATTTACGATGGTGCTGGAACCGTGCAGCCGACGGCGTATGGCGACAAATCAATCCGCAACTGTGGGGAGAAACGCGCAGCCCATGGCTGGTTCTTCAGACGGTATCGCGGGAAAAACTGCAGACTCTGCAAGCCAGGCCGGAATTTCGTGCTCAAGTCAACACCCTGGTGCAAACTCAGAAAAAAATGGCCGAGGCGCCGGTGTGGTTCAGCGAACGGTATCCACAATCGGCACTTACCTGCGTCGCCTATTTCAGCATGGAATACATGCTCAGCGAGGCGCTGCCGATATATTCGGGCGGTCTGGGCAATGTTGCCGGAGATCAGCTTAAATCCGCCAGTGATCTGGGCGTGCCCGTGGTGGGCGTGGGATTGCTTTATCAGCAGGGTTATTTCCGGCAGATCATAGATCGATATGGCAATCAAGAAGCCTTGTATCCCTACAATGATCCTGGGCAATTACCCATCACTCCATTACGTAAAGCCAATGGAGAATGGTTGCGTCTGGAAATCTCTCTGCCTGGATATTCGGTGTGGCTGCGTGCCTGGCAGGTGCAGGTAGGACAACGAAAACTTTATCTGCTGGATAGCAACGACATGGCCAATTTTCCCATTCACCGGGGCATTACCAGTGAACTATACGGTGGCGGTCCGGAATTGCGGCTTAAACAGGAAATGCTGCTGGGAATTGGCGGTTGGCGGTTATTAGAAACCCTGGGACTTAATCCGGAAGTGTGCCATCTTAATGAAGGTCATGCGGCCTTTGCGGTTTTGGAACGTGCCAGATGTTACATGGAAAAGACCGGCCTGCCGTTTGCGGCGGCGCTGGCCGTAACGCGTGCCGGCAATCTCTTTACCACGCATACCGCGGTAGCGGCGGGATTTGACCGCTTTGCACCCGCGCTGATCAGCCAATATCTGAGACGCTATGCGCAGGAGAAACTCGGCATTTCCCACCACGATTTATTCGCCCTGGGCCGAGTCAATCCCGCGGATAATAATGAACCCTTCAATATGGCCTATCTGGCCATGCGCGGCTGTGGCGCAATCAATGCGGTCAGCCGTCTGCATGGGCAGGTAAGCCGGGAGCTTTTTGCCCCCTTATATCCGCGTTGGCCGGTAGATGAAGTGCCGGTGACTTACGTGACCAATGGCGTTCATGCGCCAAGCTGGGAATCGGCGGCGGCGGACGCCGTATGGGCGGGCACCTGCGGAACCGGTCGCTGGTTGGGCAACACAGAAACCCTGGCCGAAAAAATTCACAATATCCCCGATGCCGCTCTATGGGAATTACGTACCGCCAGTCGAACGCGATTGGTGGAGCACACCCGTATCCGTCTATCCCGCCAACTGGCGGCATCCGGAAACGCGGGCGAATTATTGCAGGCCGCGAGTCATTTATTGGATCCCAATGTGCTGACACTGGGCTTTGCGCGGCGGTTCGCCACTTATAAACGCCCCAATCTGCTGCTGCATGATCAGGCCAGGCTCATTAGCCTGCTGACCAACCCGCAACGCCCCGTGCAACTCATTATCGCCGGCAAGGCGCATCCCGCGGATCAAGCCGGTCAGCAGCTGGTTCAGGAATGGATCCGCTTTATTCAGCGTCCCGAAGTTCGCCCGCATGTTGTTTTCCTGGCTGATTATGACATGCGTCTGGCCCAACGTCTGGTCCGCGGCGTGGATGTATGGATCAATACACCACGGCGACCCTGGGAAGCCTCCGGCACCAGCGGTATGAAGGTACTGGTAAACGGCGGCCTGAATCTTTCGGAATTGGACGGTTGGTGGGCGGAAGCATATAGCCCGGAAGTCGGCTGGGCCTTGGGAGATGGTAAAGAGCATGGTGACGATCCCGCTTGGGACGCTTATGAAGCCAAAGAGCTT
>JAJZKY010000130.1 GCA_021803885.1 Planctomycetota bacterium | reverse complement strand
CAGCAGCCCCAGCCGGACAAACCGATCCCGCCACTTGATAACCGTGTTCGGGCGTGTGTGGCATTCCAGGGCGGTCTGCTGCACCGCGATGCCCTTCACGCATCCCAGCACCATACGGGCACGCTCGACCAACTGTCGGGACTCCGTCCGGCTGCGCGACCAACGTTCCAGTACTTGCCTATCCTCGGCACCGCATTCAATTGGTTTAGCTTTCCTTGCCATGACCAACATTATAGGTAGTATCACTCTTTATTGCAATTACGCACTAGTCACTGCCGTGAAGGGTAATTCCGCAACGGGCGGCCCTGCGGTACTGCGATGGCGTGCAGCAGTGAATCCGGCGGAAGGCGCGGATCAAGTGGTGCTCGTCGGAAAATCCCGCTCGTTCCGCGACCACCCGTTGCTTTATTTCCGTCTCGACGAGCAACTGCTCAGCCCGACTTATACGCAGGTGCATGATGTACTGGGCGATCGAGCGGCCGGTCTCTCGCTTGAACAACGCGTGGAGGTGGCGCCTTGATAACGGTGCCCAGGAGGCGGCCGTTCTGGCCGAAAGACGTGTGTTAAATTGCGCGGCAAGCCTTTGGAGCAAGTCGCGCACTACGGGGTGATTAATCGCCATAACATCAGTGCTGCGGCGCGCCACGACACGCAATGGCGGAACTGACAAATCGGGGTCGAGGATGGGCTGCGCCCGAAAAAGTCGGTCTAAGTATTGCGCCGCCGCATAACCAACTGCCGGCATGTTTTCGTCGATGCTGCTCAGGGGGACCGGGGAGAACTCGCATTGGAGCACGTCATTGTTGACGGCCAATACCGCGACCTGTTCGGGCACACCAATGCCCTCTTCTAGGCACGCCGTAATTAGCTCTACTCCGCGGTCGTCATTTTCCACGAACATGCCCAACGGAAACCGCAGTTGGTGCAGGGATCGCCGCAGTGACGCAAACCGGGCGTCGGCACCGGCGGTGCTACGGTTGCGAACACTTGTATCCAGAATGTGCAATCGTAGTTTCGAACGTGCCGCGCTTTCCCTGAAATACCGCAAGCGCTCGTCATCGCACGGCCCGCCGTTCGTATAGTAGTAACCCACATCGGAGAAGCCGCAACTTTGGAAATAACTGACGGCCATTTGAGCGACATCCCGGTTGTCAGTAGAAACACTCGGAACCGGCAATTCCCTGTTGTAGCCGATGTTGACTACTGGCACTTGGACCCGGCGGACATACGCGTCGATGTTGGCGTCCGAACCGAGCAGGCAGATAATGCCGTCCGGCTGCCAGCCCGGAACCCACCGGTGCAGGCGATTGCCCAGGACATCGAGGGCCCAACCCCTTTCGCGGGCAAACTTGGCGACTCCCCGATGCAGGCCTTCGGCGTTCCAGCCGAGCAGCAGAGCAATGTGTTTAATCTTGTGATTCGTTCCATTCTTGGCCATTGTGATTCCTTTCTGCTAAAGCACCCCGCCGCCTCTCACCGTCGCCCGACGGCAGTTCCCGCGGAACCCGCGTAAACTCATTGTGCAACAAACTGACACAAAAGGGAAATAAATGGCATTGATTCCGCCGCCCAAGGCTCCTATTCTTGTACGTGTGGCCCGAATCCGGCGGACGCAGGTTCGCATCCTCATCGAGGATACGGCGTGGTGACGAATACGGACCGGCGGGCTGGTCGGCGCGTGTACACTAGGAGGTTGCAATGATGAACGCAGTGACGGTAGGATGTGAGCGGCGACTGGGGTGCGCCCCCGGCAAACACGCCCCGATCGGGGGAAAGCGCCCGTGCGGATTTACATTAATCGAACTGCTTGTTGTCATCAGCATTATCGCGCTGTTGATTGCGCTCCTACTTCCAGCCTTGTCTAGGGCCAAGCAACTGGCAGTGAGAACGGAGGGTGCCTCCAACCTGCGGCAGGTCGGCATCGCTTTACATGAGTACGCCAGCGAGTACCGGGGGCAATACCCGCTAGCGTGCGTGAGCCAATATAACTTCATGGACGCCAACCTAGGTTCGCCAGCGGGCCAAGAATGTGAGCCTCTGGCGGGCTTGGGATCGCTTTTTGTTTCCTCCTACGGTTACCCGACCCCCAATTCACCCATTACTAATCCGCAGTCCGGTGTTCTTCCGGACACAGCCAGCGGTTTAAAGCTGCTCTACAGCCCGGACACTGAAAGTGGAATCACTATGGCAACCGAGTTACCCCCGGGTACCGGCTGGAATTGGGATCGGAAAGGGAACTGTACGAATTTTGGGACCTATGGCTTGAGCTATTGGGTTGACGAGGGGACAAATTACAGCCCTGCCTATGATCTGTACGCGTTGGACACGCCGGGTGGAGGGGCGTGGATCACGCCGCTTATGCAAAACCCAACTAACGGAGGCCCTTGGCCGGGACGCTTCAATTTTGATCCGCGTCATCCCCCGGCCTTGAATCCACAATCCGGGGGTGGAACCCTATTGGTCACGGATAATGCCATATTTTCTTCGCCGTTCGTGGGCGTT
The DNA here is from genome assembly GCA_021803885.1 of Planctomycetota bacterium. The sequence goes on along the minus strand of JAJZKY010000130.1, from coordinate 7,389 downwards.
CCGCCCTCGCAGGGGTTGGCCGGCATGTTCTGGGGTATTCCATCGGATTGGCCAGATTCCAATTATGCCGATCAAGGGGTGGGCAGCGCATTACCCGCCGGTGAGCATGAAATGTACAACGATGGGTCGGTGAGGTGGGTGCCAATGCCGAAGGTGCGCGTGCACTTCGGCTGGAATGGCATCGTTTACCAGGGGTGGTGACGGAAACTCCGGATTGTGGGCGTTGATCGGAAGAAAATTTTCAGTCAGGCGAATGGCAGCGGGGAGATGTGACTCTCGCGCCAGCCGAGCCCTTACTTAAAGGAGGTCCTTATGGACAGATTTTCTAAATTCCTCTCAGTGGTGACCATTTTCAGTGCCGCAACGCTCTTGGCTGGGGTAGCATGGGGCAACACGGTACCGGCCAATATGGTGACGAACCCTGGATTTGAAACGGGTAATTTCACCGGATGGAACTCGTACGGTACCTGGTATGTCAGCGACACCCCAGACGACGTCCATTCTGGGACGTACGCTGCAGTAAATAGCCTGACCGTAGCGGCTGGTACCACATCGACTACCTACTCCGGATTATACCAGAATATAGCAGATCCCAACGCGGCGGGACGGGTGTTCGATGCCAGCGTCTGGATTTCTACTGCGGTAACGAACGGCTACAGCGACGCCTTCTTACAGTTGCAGTTCCAAAATGCGTCGGGCAGCGTTCTGCAGCAATACGAGACAACTCCCGTCAGGGGTGATCAGGCCTATAGCCAATACTCCCTGAGTAACCTCGTTGCACCGAGTGGAACTGCTATCATTCAAATGCAGGGCGTGGTAAATGGAATTGGCGGCTTGACGCTCTCGACTTCCAATACCGGATACACCCGCTTCGACAGCTTTTCGTTGACTGCTGTGCCCGAACCAGCGAGTGCCGCGCTGATGACATTGGGGATCGCGGGGTTTGCGCTTGTGTGCAGACGTCGGAGCAGTCTAACCACGCCCCGCTAATAGGTCGTGCGGGAGTTCTCCGTTGAAAGGTTGAAGGCGGGTGGGCTGGGCCGCTCCGGGCCCGTGTGGTGGTCTTGGTTGCTAAAGGGCCCTGCTGGGCGTGCGTTTGTTCGCATATTGGGGAAGCGACCTCCGCCTAAAATATAAAGCGTTCTCTACGAGAGCCTCTCCATCCGGAATTGGCGGGGGGAGCGGTTGCATTACTTGGGGTTGGTTATGGTGCCCACATGGATGTTTCATTTTTCTTTTTTGATGGAAGGGTGGCCAAGCGCAGCGGAAAGCCGGCGTACCCTACGACGCCACCCCGGAGCCGTGGCGTCGAAAGCCCGCAGCGCCCCACCGAAGATGGTTGGGCCACGCGCGATTGGCTCAATTACGGCATTGCTCGTGTTCCTTCTTTCCTTCGCGTCAGCGTCCGCCCGGTCGGTGCCGATTCCGGCGGGCATTGCGCCCCGTGTCGAGCAAGGGAAAGGACGCCTTTCCCCGCGTCAGGGGAGGTTTCTCTCCAGCCTTGAGCACGGATGCTTCAACTACTTTTGGGACCAAATGGGGCACCGAAACGGCCTTGTGCCGAACCGAGCGCCGGTCGCTGGTGGCCCCGCCCCAGTCGCGAGTATCGCCGCCACGGGCTTTGGGTTGACCGCCCTTTGCATTGCCGACGAACACCGCTGGAAGCCACGGGCCGAGATATATAAACGCGTGCTTCGAACGCTGCGATTCTTCCGTTATAAGGCCCAATGTGTGAATGGCTTTTACTACCATTTTCTTGGAATGCGCAGCGGCCGAAGGCACGGGAAGTGCTCGGTATCGTCGATTGACACGGCCCTACTGATGGCGGGAGTGCTAACGGTGCGCGAGCATTTTGCGGGGACGGCCGCAGCGCGCTTAGCAACCTCAGTCTACCGCCGTGTAGACTGGCCTTGGATGCTGAATTCCAATTTCGCGCCAAATGGCCTGCCAACGTTGGCCATGGGGTGGCGGCCCGGTAGCGGGTTTATCCATTATAACTGGTTCCAATTTAATGAGGGGCCGCTTATTTACCTCCTCGGTATAGGCTCTAACAGCCATCCGCTTCCACCGCAAAGCTGGGACGCGTGGCGACGCGGCCCGGTGGTGAGTTACGGGGGCTACAAGTTCATGAATGGAACGGCCGCGCACCTGCGCCCTTGTTCACGCACCAATATCCGCAAGCTTGGTTCGATCTGCGCGGGCTGTGTGACCATTACGCTGATTATTTCAGAGATTCGCGTTACGCGACCCTGGCTAACCGTGCGATGTGTATCCACTTGGCGACGCGTTTTCACGACTACGGGCCAAATTCATGGGGGATAAGCGCCTCGCTCTCTCCCTCTGGCTACAAGGTGTGGGGCCAGCCACCGCCGACAACGACGGGCGTTGACGCCATCAACGGAACCCTAGTTCCATGTGCCGCCGGGGGCAGCATACCTTTCGCGCCACGGCGCTGCATTGAGGATTTAATGGCCATGCGGGAAAAGTACCGTAAATTAAAAATATACGGTCATTTTGGTTTCGTCGATGCGTTCAATCCCCTGACCGGTTGGGTGGCCAACGATATGCGGGGTATAGATCAAGGGATAACTTTGGTTATGGCAGAAAATTACCGCACGGGGTTCGTCTGGCGCACTTTTATGGCGGATCCCGTTGCCAAACGGGCTTTAAGTCGGGCCGGTTTCCACAAAATGACCACGAAGAAAGAATTGCCAAAGAACACCTCGGTTTTTCCGCAATAGCGTGGTATCGGGAAAACTGCAAGGCGGCCTTTTTGTGGGATTGGAAAAATTTGTTGAGTATCTAGGAGATATTATGACCAAAGTCCTCCACGTCAATGATCCTCTTTCGCTTTCATTACCTGTGCGCCAGTTGGCAAGACGAATGAGGGGGAAGTCGTCCGTGTTGGCGGCAAGGTGTGGGCCCAGGGTGTCAGACGATTTCGCGCGAAGGGCGTTGTATTCCTTTGCCGTGCTGCTATCTATGGCTGGTTTGGTGGGGTGTGCCATGCCGACGCGTGCCGCTAAGGCCACAGCAGACGGATTCCCAAGGGCTAACTCGCGGCGGGGTTGGATGAATCAACATTTGTCTGCGAACGAACGGGTTTATGATTTAATGGCACACATGACCCTGGCGGAAAAGGTGGGCCAGCTATTGCAGATTGACTGGAATAAGAAACTGGCTGCTATCGCCCCGGCGATCAGGGCTGGTCAGGTCAGCTCGCTGTTGGGGTTCAATCCACCGCACCCCAAATTATCTGGTAAAAGCTATTGGCGTTATCGCGTTTCACAATACAATTCCGCGCAGAAAATGGCGGTTGAGGATACCTCGCTGGGTATTCCGATACTCTTTGGCAGCAATGTGCTGCATGGCTTTAGGACCATTTTCCCCATTCCCTTGGCCATGTCGTGCTCTTGGAATCCGCGACTGGTGGAGCGCTGCGAGCGGGTTTCGGCTCGCGAGGCTAGTGCCGCTGGCGTGGACTGGACCTTCGCCCCGATGGTTAACATTTCAAACGATCCGCGGTGGGGAAGGGTCGCGGAAAGTTTTGGCGAAGACCCATACCTGAATTCCGCATTCACTGCGGCAGCGGTGCGCGGCTTCCAGGGGAAGTATCCAGCCGCGCCGGGCAATTTGATTGCCTGTCTTAAACATTACGTTGGATACGGGGCCGTGCAGGGAGGGAGGGATTATAATCAAGCCGAAATTACCCGATTTACCCTCTGGAATTATTACCTGCCCGCATATTTAGCGGGAGTTAGGGCCGGTGCGCTTACCGTGATGAGCGCATTTAGCTCGATAGGCGGTACTCCTTGCACTGCGGATCGCTACACGCTACACGATATTCTCAAAAAAGACTGGGGATTTCAGGGATTTGTAGTCAGCGACTGGCAGTCCGTAAAGCAGCTGGTGCCATGGGGCTACGCATACAATGATGCGGACGCTGCTCGTCGCGCGTTGTACGCTGGCGTTGATATGGAAATGGCGAGCCATACCTATAAAACACTGGTTCGACAGATTAACAATGGAAAGGTGCCGGTTTCCGAAGTGAACGCCGCTGTACGCCGGGTTCTGCGAGTCAAGTTTTGCAGTGGATTATTTGAGCACCCTTACGCCAGTACCACGCGTTGGCAACGCGCCTTTCTCAAGCCTGCCTATAAGCGCTTGGCCTTGCGCGCGGCGGAGCAGTCCTGTGTCTTGCTGAAAAATGCGAAGGGTACGCTTCCCTTGGTACATGTTCCACGCCGTATTGCCGTCATCGGCCCTCTGGCGAACAGCCGCGCTGAGTTTCTGGGATGCTGGCATAGCATGGGGGACGAGGCGGGAATGGCTTCGTTGCCCGATGCCCTTCGTGCCGTCTCGCCCGCCGACGTTACCATTTCCGCTATACGTACCGGCATGTCCAAAACGCGTAAGTTCCGCAGTGCGGTGGCGCTGGCCGAGCGTTCGGACCTGATCATTATGATGGTCGGGGAAAAAGCCGCGATGAGCGGTGAAAATACGAGCCGTGTTCGCATTGGTCTGCCGGGCAAACAGCAACAGTTGTTTAACGCGGTGGCCGCGACCGGCAAACCGATTATAACGTTATTGTTCAACGGCCGTCCTTTGGCAATTCCTGACGTGGTCAAAAGGTCCGAAGCAGTCTTGGAATGTTGGCAACTGGGAACCGAAACGGCCCCGGCAATTGCGGATATACTGCTCGGCAAATACGATCCGTCCGGTAAAATCACCATGGATTTCCCAAGGTCGGTGGGACAGATACCCGTCTATTATGACCATTTGAATACTGGCCGGCCCACACGAGGTAAGTACATCGATGGGTCCCGACGGCCAGAATTTTGTTTTGGGTACGGACTCTCTTACACGAAGTTTAAAATCAGCCCACCGCGATTGTCTGAAAACAAGATGACAATCGGTGGCACCTTGGACGCCAGTGCGGCCATTGCCAACGTCGGCAACTGTGCCGGGACTGAAGTCGCGCAGCTCTATATCCGCAGTCTGTATTTTAAAGAGGGGTGTCGGCCGGTCCGGCAGTTGGTGGGGTTCCGTCGAATTCGATTGCTACCAGGCCAGCGGAAGACCGTCACATTCACGCTTGGGGACTCGGAATTGGGCTACTACAACGCGCATGGAAAGTGGCTGGTCGAGCCGAGTCGCTTTGAAGTCTGGATATCTTCGGATTCCGCATCTGGAAAACCGGCATCCTTTGATCTTGTTGCCGCCAAGAGCAATTCTGATTTGGAGCGGTAGATTACTACTATACTCAACTCGGCAGTTGATGATACATAATGAGGAACGGAACATACAATAAAAGGCTGATTTTGGGGCCTAAAGGCCCCAGCTTAAATGAACCATTAACGCCCGCATAGAGTATATCAGCGCAATCCCTATTATTTCGCGCGGTGGCGGCGGCTCGGGAACGCACGCGGACGGGGAGGAGGAGCATGTGCTCCGTGCGGCGTGATAGCCCCGTCCATCTGGCCGTTGGTGCCGCGCTGAAATTGGGACGACGAAATAAATACCCAGCGCACAGCGAGCAGGTGGAGAGGTGACCGCAGGTGGAGTTTGCATCTTGTTGGCAGCCATTATTTTGCTTCAGCCGGATTTCATATATTATAATCATATTGGCATTATGAAAGATCCAACGGAGCGCAACTGGCAGGCTCGCAGGCAGCTTTTCAAGCGGCTGGGGCCGCCATTGCCGTGTGGAAGCGCTTCGGTATTGGTGTAAAACGAGATCGGCGAATCAAAATGAAAAAGCCACCCCTTCCTCCCGGGACCCTCCTCATGCTGGTAAGATACGACTCGGCTCGGCCGGAGCTGAGAATGGCCGTTGGTGGGGTTTTGCAAGTAGGTTACTATTCTCCCCATGATGGCCTGCGCTGCATCTGGCTCTGGGACCCAAGGCGAGCGCTTTCACCGCGCCAACACAAGAGTCGCACTTCGGAACCCCGCTACCAGGAGACAGTCGATCAAGCCTATGTTGAGCGCTATCTAGAGGTGCTGCGGCCTGGAACCACATTAGATCACTTTGGTGGCCAATGTGGCCGGGAAGAAAACCTGGCTCGGCTGGTTGAGGCAGAACTGAAGTCCCGCCGCATACTTCCCGCCCCCGAGGGTGCAACTGTTCCCGCTATCGGGCGATGCTGTCACTTGGAAGCCGCGCGGGACCACGACCTGCTTGAAGGCCGCGGATCGCCGCTGCGGAGTCTGGCACGCGCAATTCGGCTCGGCCGCCACCCCGGTGCGGCCATCGCCGCCCTGAATCCGCTCCTGCGGCGGGGCGATCCGGAAGCTGCCTTTGCCGTTGGCCTGTGCTACCGTTCCGGCCCCGCGATGACCCCCTCGCCAACGCGGGCCGCGCGCCTGTTCAGGACGGCCGCACGGAGCCTTCCGCACGCTAAGTGTGCGTTGGCGGAGAGTCACCTTTTCGGTATCGGGGTCAGGCGCAATCCGGCTGTGGCGTATGGCCTCCTGAAGTCGCTGGTCGGCACCGGCTTGCCGCGGGTGGACTACCGGCTGGCCGAATGCCTCCACTACGGCTGGGGCACCGACCAGGATTTGGGAGCGGCACTCGATCTTTACATCAGCTCGGCCCGTGCTGGCTTTCCGTTCGCGCTCACGCGGCTTGGCCAGTTCCACCAATTTGGCTACTTACTCCAACGGAATTTGGGAACCGCCCAGCGGCTGTACGCCGCAGCGCTGGCGAGGGGAGATCTGGATGCCGGATACAGGATGGGGTTGATGTACCTTCATGGGGACGGTGTTGCTTGTGATTACGACAAGGCCTTCCTTTTGTTGGAGCGCTCGGCTGGCGGCGGCAATTTTATGGCGCATGCCGAGTTGAGCGGCATGCGCCTAATTGGATTGGGCAGGCGGAAGAACTGGACTAAAGGCCAGGAGCACCTTGCGAAGGCGCACTATATACATGCACGGGTCCGGGCGTGGCACCGATTGGCGCGCCACGACGATCGGATCCTGGAGGAGGTCGTCGAATGCCTGGAGCGTCGTGCAGGGTGAAACGACGAGGTGTGTAGCCGGTATTTCTTTAAAAAGTGGACCTGTGCATCGTGCAAAAGCTCCATTCCGAGTGCTAAATACAAAATATTGAACTCACTTCATTTTGCGCGATCCGTGGATTGCAACTGCTTCATGGGGAAAATGCTTGCTGGTCAAAGTTCCTCGGCTGTGGTGACTGCGGGGGAAAAACTTGACGGAGGGGCCGGAGGCCAGCCACACTTGTATGCCGGACTGCCCGCGCTTCCCCCGTCCTCTTTGTTCCTCATCCGCCTCTTTGTATTAAATGCTTTGCCACCCGCCGGTACCGCCTTCGGCTCATCGCCGCGGTGCCGATCGATTTTACGAATTAAAGCTACCGCTTGATTCCAC
>JAJZKY010000129.1 GCA_021803885.1 Planctomycetota bacterium | reverse complement strand
GGGCCGCCCACCCTCAGCTCAACCCTTGCTATCGCATGACCGCTGGAAGCGATCTGGCCGATATGGGCCACCGGGAAATAACGCCTTGCACCTCTATGCACTAATTCGGCCCCTGCCGCGCTAGACGCGAACGGCTTAAAAAACGCTTCTAACCGTGCCATTGCAACGGCACTTCCGCCCATTATCGGGCATCCCGACAACGGCCCACACTCTCACCCAGACCTCTAATACCCGGCCGGACCACTGCAGGGACAACTGTAGAACGTTAACCAGGGACCGTTACGGTCTGAAGCTACCCGCTTCTCTATCCGACTTGTCAAGATCCAATACTGTGCGCGCGGTACGTTCATCGACGATAAGATTAGTAACCAGTTGGGCGGTCAATGCAGCTTTTAAACCCCTTGCTTTATGGGTTCCAGAAACCACACAAAGCCTTCGCGGAGCCTTTCTTATTATCTCCGGCGGCGGTCCACTAGAACGTAGGTTAAGCGGAATCCCCTCTGAGACCCCATTCTCACGCAGGAAGTAAGTTGCAACGTCTCCGACGACTCCGTAAGCCTTAATAGCATCAAGATCGTCAGGCTCAAGGTAGCCTCCCGAGTAGACGTGACTCGGCAGCCCACCTGTCATAGCGCCAACGCTGAACACCATCAAGTCACACCGCTCCTGAAGGTTGAGGATTCGCATAATGCTGCGCTCCTTCCACAACATCTCGCGCGTTGCCGCAAAGTCGAAAAACGTGGGGACGGGAAATTGTTGTACCCGCGCATCCAGCGCCGACCCGAAGCGCCCAAGAATGTCACTCGCATAATCGATGCCAGTTGAAAGAGTGTTTCCCGCACCATTGAGCTGCACAACCTCGGCGCCATGTGTCATCTTTCTCGAAAGGTGCTGACTCACCGCCGCGATGGTCGTGCCCCATGCCACCCCTATTATCATCTCTGATTCGCACATGGAGGTGAACTGCCACGCGGCCGATCGAGCCACCTGGTCTAATATTTCCATCTCGGTAGCGCTCTCGGACACAGGAACCACAAGGGCCTCGATACCATAAGACCGCCGGAGACGTTGCTCCAGCTCGGACGCCTGTGCGTTTGGGGCGTGAATACGGACCTCGATCAACCCCTCGGCTCTGGCCAAACCAAGCAAGCGCGATATGCTCGACCGAGAAGTGCCCATGTCGCGGGCAATCTCCTCCATGGTCAGGTCTTGAATGTAGTAGAGACGCGCTGCCCTGACTGCGTCGGCCAGTTTCGGCTTTTCCACGACCATATCTTACCATCAGACTACCTACGCTTCCCTAACCGCACCTGGACTAACAATAGATCCTGCAACTTTGTGCAGATTCCTTGACAATATGTGCAGCGGTCGATATAGTCGCCCTAAGCGCCTTACACACGTCACCGGAATAAGGGTTCCCAGCCAGCGATGGCGCTGGCTAACCCAAACGCCTGGTGCTGTGCAAGTCGGGGGAAAGGATAGCCGTGCGTGTGTCGCACGATGGCTCAACGGCCATAAGAGCACCGCTGTCAGGCAGGCCAATAGATCCAGCGAAATATCCACTCGGTCCGGCAGCAAGCACAGCTTGCGAAGTTCCAGGCGCACCAAGTCACGCGGTGACCAGCCCTTACATCCTTTATTACATTGACCCACGACACGCCGATTTTCGCGCACTCGAAACAGCGGAAGGATTGCGAATGACCACTGCCGCGCAAACCAGGAGACCCACCAACCGGGACCACGTCCTGCTCGGCTCTCCCACCTTTAACGCCGGACGTCACCACTCGCAACCATATAGTCGTTGCACCGCCTCCGTGAGGGATCCGTGAAAACCACCGACCAACGGCGCACAGGATAATGAAATCGTTTCCGTTACCGTCAATTGCCGGCCCTCTCCCGACGACGAACTTCCATTCTTCACGTCACACCAACGTGGGAGAACCCGCTCCGACGAACGCCAAGCACCTTGAAGCAGAGCATTTCACCTTGCAGAGCCTCTCGCCAGCGCCATACGTGACCCGGCCTCAGTCCCGCGACCGCGGGCCTTACACCAGCACCGAAACCGGCTTCATACGAAGTAGTGATCTCCAAACGCAGGCCACGATATGCGCCAAAGCACGAACCTGCAATTGCCGCCGGAGCCGAGAACGGATTCGCATCCGAAAAACGAATCCACGCAACTCTTGCGTGTGGCTGCTGGATCAGCTCTCGGGAGAACGTCCACGAGCCGTGCCCGCCAATCGATCACCATAAGACCGATCACCACTAACACACTCAATACCCAAGCAGGGAGACACTTAGAACAGCAGAAGCCCAAACGGCGGGACGTCGCCGTGACATATCGAAACCGACAAAAGGGGAGGAAGCCATGACGGAACCACAGAATGGCGAGGAAGATAACCACAGTCCAACTGGGCAAGACAAAAGGCCGACTACAGACACAACAGCACAGAAAGGGCGCCGCTGGACGACACGGCATGCACTACTGCTCGCGATAATTTTGATCATCCTCGGAGGCTTGATCGCGAACACCGCTCAAACCGCAGGAGGGAAGATACGTGTCGTAAAAGTCAATTACCCGACAGAATCCGGTCTCGTAGAATCAGGGCTGCTCTATATACCTCCAAATGCGACTGCGAAAACACCGGCCTGTGGCATCGTCGCTATCCACGGGTACATCAACTCCCACGACACCATGGACGGTGTGGCAATCGAGATGGCCCGACGTGGATGTGTAGTTTTGGCGGCCGACCAGACTGGCCACGATACCTCGCAGGGTCCCGCGTTTGCTGATGCATACGGCGGGCCCGCAAGCCTAGCCTTTCTCGATTCCTTGCAGATCGTGAAATCCGGCGATGTTGGACTCGTCGGGCACTCCATGGGCGGGTGGGCGTCCGTCCTTGCCGCTGGCCTGGACCCCAAAGGAAGCTACCGCTCACTCATCCTCCTCAGCTCTTCCACAAGCACACCGGGCCTGGAGCCAATCCCGGGAACGCCAGTATTTCCACGCAATACGGAAGTGATAGAGGCCAAGTACTCGGAATTTTCCCAGCTGATGTGGACCGTGCCCAAAGGATCCCAAATACCCCAATCACCCCGCCTCATGGCGCTCTTCGGCACGAAGTCCCCGGTGGTACCGGGAAAGCTGTACGGATCCCTCTCAGCGGGTACCGGGCGAGAACTATATCTCCAATCCACCACACACCCAGGAATAACCTTCGACCCCGCGGTTATAACGCACGTCGTCAACTGGGAGCAAGCCACACTCACGGGTGTAGGTCCGCTCGCAGCCACGAACCAGGTGTGGCTCTGGGATGAAGCCGGCACATTTTTAGCACTCATAGGGGTGGCCCTTTTCCTTTTCGGGGCAGCCGGCGAACTATTGAGGCTGGACTACTTCGCGTCCCTTATCCGGATACAGCCCCCAAACCGAGCAATGACCGGACTCCCGTGGTGGATAGGAGCATTCATACTGGCCGCGCTCGGACCGGTTACTTTCTTCGTCTTTCAAACCTGGGGTGAAAACACCTTCAAGGCTGGCCCGTTCTTTCCGGAGAACATACCTACCGGCATTATCGTATGGGCCATCGGCGACATACTCATCGGACTAGTCCTGTTCCTAATCTGGCATTTCACGACAAGCAAAGAAAAGAGAGGCGACCTCCACAGCTATGGGATAACAGAGCCCAACAACCGGATTGAATGGACGATGGTGGGCCGGACAGTCGTTTTCGGCCTTGCGACAGTTGCTCTAACCTACGTGCCCGTCTACTTCTTCAGCTGGGCCTTCACCTCTGATGTTCGCCTCTGGATCTTCAACATCAAGCCCGTGGACTACACGCACGCAAAGATTGCACTCGACTACGTTTGGTTCTTTGCTATTTACTTCATCGGTTTGTCGGTGATTGTCTTTGGCCAACTCCGTCCTCGAATGCGCTCGCTCGCTGGCTTCCTTGCCGCCACTACTGGCCTGCTCGTCGTGGGTTTTGCCGTCTTCATTGCCTTGGAATACGGAGTACTCTTGAGTACCGGCGAACTGCTGACCTCAAGCCAGCCGCTACTGGCAATCGTAGCTTTCCAGTTCATCCCGATATACCTTTTGATCGGCACGATTCTGGGTTACTTCTTCTATAAGACCGGAAGAATCTACTCAGGAGTCGTCATAGCATCACTATTCATCACTGCCATCGTGGTAGCTGGTACGGCTACCCAAGGAGTGGTTTGGTGACACCCGCTGGGCCGTTCAAAAGTGGACGACCTTCGCTCTCGACAGGGCTGCCGGTTCCACCTGCAGCCCTGTCGCCCGAGCGCTGGGCGTCAGACGTTGCCCAGCTCAAGTCGACCAGACTCGACATGCTCGTCGTCGGTGGAGGCGTTGTTGGCGCGGGAGTCGCGCTCGACGCCGTGACACGCGGACTCACCGTAGGGATTATTGAAGCTCAGGACTGGGCATCTGGCACGTCTAGCCGCTCATCCAAGCTGATTCACGGCGGTTTGCGATATCTCCAGATGCTTGATTTTGCACTAGTCAAGGAAGCACTGCGCGAACGCTCGATACTGTTGCGGACTGCTCCGCACCTCGTCCGACCCATTCCCTTTCTCTATCCGCTCAGACACCGGATCTGGGAACGTGCGTATGTCGGTGCCGGCGTTGCGCTATACGACATCATGGCACGCGCCTACTCCGGCAAGGTGACGGTCCCAATGCACCGCCACCTTTCCAAACGCCGCACCTTGGAGCTCGCACCTTCATTGCGCAACGACAAGTTCATTGGTTCAGTGAAGTACTATGACGCTCAGGTTGACGATGCTCGCTTGGTCTTGAGCCTCATAAGAAGTGCGGTTAGCCACGGAGCCTTAGCCGCAAACAGGGTAAGGGCTGTGGGGCTACTTAGGAATGGAACAACCGTCACCGGAGTAAAGGCGCGCGCGGCCGAAACCGGAGAGGAGTTCGAAATCTCCGCGAAAGTTGTCGTATCGGCAACCGGAGTGTGGACTGAGGACTTTGAACACCTCGCGGACCTCACTCGTGGAATTCAACTTAGACCTTCCAAAGGGATCCACCTGGTGATCGCACGCAAGTGTATCGATGCCTCCGCGGCCCTAATTCTGCAAACTGAAAAAAGTGTGCTATTCGTTCTTCCATGGCATGACCACTGGATCATTGGCACTACGGATACTCCCTGGGAATATGATCTTGCAAGACCGTCGGCGTCTAGCGGCGATATCGAGTACCTTCTGGCAACCCTGAACGCCGTCCTGCGCACGCCGGTGCGCAAAGCAGACATCGAGTCGCTGTTCGTAGGCCTTCGCCCACTCATTGCAGGGCCGAGTGACAAGACGACAAAACTCTCCCGCGAGCATGCAGTCAACCAGCTGTTGCCAGGGCTCGTTCTGGTATCGGGCGGCAAATACACCACATATCGGGTGATGGCGAAAGATACGGTTGACGCAGCAATTGAACATGCGGGCCTGGATGCCCAACAGTCAAGCACAGCTGACTTTCTTATCGCGGGCGCCGAGGGATTCTCGTCAGTGTGGGCAGACAGACATCGTTTTGCCACATTATCCAAACTTTCCGACACGCAAATGGACCGCCTCCTATATCGATACGGCACCTTGGCGAGCGAGGTTATAGCTGCGGCTGCTAACGATCCCGCAGGCCTTAGCGAACTGGGTGGGTCAGGCGGATATCTTCGAGCTGAAGCCGCCTATGCCGTGACCGCCGAGGGAGCTCGGCACCTCGACGACGTACTTGCGCGGCGCACCAGGATTAGCATCGAAACCGTTGACCGAGGCCTTGGAGCCGCAGCGGAGACAGCAGCGATCATGGCCGCCCAACTGGGTTGGGATGACGACACAATTGCGAGAGAGATCGAAGCATACCGAGCAAGCATCTTGGCAGAGCTGGCTGCCGAGCAAGAAGCCCAGGAATCAGCGGCAAACGATGCGATCAGCCGAACCCCACCTCTTCTTGAATTGCCATAATGGGCGCCACTCACCGTCGTAGACAACATTCAGAGTGCAGCGGATTCGCCCGGCTTCCCAGGACGGTATGTTCTGCAGATCGTGCCGGGACAACAAAAGTGTCGTCATAGCCACCCTATACACATTTCTGATATTGCGGCGGCTTGCTGTCCTGGTAGAAACCACGCTGATCCTCATCGCTTAGCGTGGCCCAATGCACATTCCCCCTAATGGATGAAGCCATTTCATAATTACTCCAATTCGCCAACTTCGAGCCTTGGATATCGTTGATAATCGTGTAAACCGATGCCAAATTGGGCCACTCTGCGCAGTTCTAGGATGCCGTTTTCACAGATACGCTGGAAATGCACCCCAAAAAGCGGGGACTGCCTCGGCCAAAAGTGCATACTTCCACATGGCCATGGACAATTGGAGCAGCACTTTTCTCGGTCATCGAGGAGACGAGCGGCATCGATGCCCGCGAAGGGGCGTTCTCGCCCGCGCGGACTCCGATCAGGAGCCATTTGAACAAGTGGCCTGGCGGTACCGACCCAGGGCGTGTGATTATCTTGTCAATGGTTTCACTCCTGATGTTGCGCCACGCCAAGTCGGATTGGAAGGTCGAATACGGCCATGACGACCTCCATCGCCCGTTGGCGAAGAGAGGAGTGCGCGCGGCACGCGCCATCGGCCGGTTCCTTGCCGAGACCGGCCAAGTTCCCGATCGCGCTCTTGTTTCACCAGCTTTGCGTGCGACACAGACGCTGGACCTGGCAGCACGCGCCGGCCACTGGGAGTGCCGGGTCTCGATCTGCGACGAGCTCTATGGCGGCGTGGAGGATGTGTTTGAAGCAATTCGCGATCGGGGCGGTGATTCCAAGTTGCTTATGATCGTGGGCCACCAGCCGGCCTGGTCGCTTGCGGCCTCGAGGCTGGCAAGTGGCGCAGCGTTCGATTTGCCCACTGCGTCGCTCCTAAGGCTCGACTTCAACGAGGACATCTGGAGCACCGTCCAGGGAAACGGGCTGATCAGGTGGCTGGTCACGCCTCATCTGCTGGCGGAAGAACGCCGATCCAGGCGCACCGCTCCTGTCGGAGGCAAGGGCCGGCGGCCGCCCAAAGAGGGCACGTAGGACGACGCGGGCGCATGTACCGCGATGCTCAGAACTGCATGCGACCTGCCGACGAGAAGTGCGTCGCGCCTGGCGCCAAGGGAGCCGACTCGAAGGGCCCGGTAATCGGGAACCAATTGTCAGCAGCGGGCCGGCCGGAGCAAGGCCAACGCACATAAATACCGTCTCACATTCTCCTTCCACCAAGGTGCGGCGGGCCGGCGACGTCAATCCGCGCCCGAGACGAACCCCGGCGATTTGGTCGAAACCACGTGCTTGCCGGTCAGGGCGGATCGCAAGCCCTTGGTCGAGGCGCCGAAGCGCACTATCATGGCTCATAACGGCGATGGAGCTCGCCACTAAAGCCCCGCAAGGGTGATGGCTCCTACCAAGTGACAAGTTCGTTTGGCAGGAGAGATGCAGTGAAGATTCCAAATGACCGGTCGCTGGAATCAACCCCGGATTGCTCTCGGCTTTTCCCCACCTCCGTGAGGCTCGAAAGCGAACCAGTCATCCAATCGTCTGGGCGACATAGCAGCGCCGCTCCGAATTGGATCCGTGCCGCAGACGCATCGACTGGTGCCGCCCTTGGTCCGCCGCTGCCGGGTTCATGTTTGGCGACTACGTGCGCGACCAAGATACCCCTGCCGCCACCTCCGTATGCCGTCTGCACAGCCAATCGGCAGACCAGGTCCCTGCGGCTGGACAAGCCGGAATTGCGGGCTGCTTCTTTTCCGGCCCAGACCGGCGTCCGACCCGAAGCACTCCCAACCGTCGCCAGCATCAGGCGACATCAGCAGCGCCGCCAAATCGATCCTCCCGTTCCAGCCACGACCGCGCTGCTCTCGTCTCTTGGCCCGCCCTGGACGCCGGAGACACCATGAGCGTTCCAAAGATTCCTGACGCCGCCGGTTTGCCAATTATCCAGGACGACTCACGAGTCAGGCCCTTTGCAAGTCTGATGTACGACGGGCACGCGAGCGGACAGGAGGTGCCCGGTCCGCCTCCGTACTTCACGGACTCAAACCTGGGACAGGTGCTCGAGTCCCTGTGCAAGGGCCGTGAGGAATACGACCTCGCCGCCTTCTTCTACTCCAAGGCGCCGGACCTGGAAACGATCTCCTACCGCCAGGAGATCTTCCGCGATCTCCAGGACCGCAGCCTCATTTCCGGCGTTCAGAGGTTCGGCGCCCAGATGCGCAAGATGCGCTCTTACTTGCGAGGCGCACACGCCGTCCGCTACAAGTATCAAAGGGAGGGCTTCTTCCTCGACGCCGCAAAAACGTACTGCGAAGCCGTAGCCACCCTTCAGGGCGTCCTTTCCGGTTCGGATTTGCACTCGCAGGGACTGAAGTCTTTCCTTCGCTGCTTGGACGACTACGTGAGCTCGGAGAAGTTTCGGAACCTGGCCGATGACACCCGTCAGCGCGTGGAAGATCTGGCCCGAGTCGTCTACTTGGTAACAATCCAGGGCAGCCGCGTAACCGTAAGCAGGTACGAAGGCGAGTCGGACTATAGCGCCGAGATCCTCCAGACCTTCGATCGGTTCAAGCGTGGAGCCGCCAAGGATTACCGGGTTGCATTCCGTGATCTGCCCGAGATGAATCACGTCGAGGCCCAAATCAGCGAGCAGGTGGCGAAACTCTTCCCGGAAGTCTTCGAGCCGCTCGACAAATACTGCCTCCAGTACGCCGATTTCCGCGATACCAGGATCGACGTCTTCGACCGGGAGGTCCAGTTCTACCTCGCCTACCTTGAATTCCTGGCGCCGATCGGATCGTCAGGCCTGCCCTTCTGCTTTCCGGAGGTCACGGACCAGTCCAAAGAGGTCTTCGCGGAAGCCACCTTCGACCTCGCTCTGGCCAACAAGCTCGGATCCCAGAACAACGTCGTGGTAAACGACTTCTTCCTGAAGGACCCGGAGCGCATAATCATCGTCTCGGGACCGAATCAGGGAGGCAAGACGACCTTCGCGCGCACCTTTGCCCAATTGCACCATTTGGCGAACATTGGCTGCCCGGTCCCGGGCAAGCGGGCCAGGCTATTCCACTTCGACCAGCTCTTCACCCAGTTCGAGAAAGAGGAGGACCTCGACAACCTGGCCGGAAAGCTCGAGACAGACCTGCTGCGGATCCATGAGACGCTGTCGGCCGCGACCAGCCAAAGCATCATCGTGCTGAATGAGGTGTTCAGCTCGACCACGCTCCACGATGCGCGTTTTCTTGGTCAGCGGATGCTCGAGCGGATCATCGAACTCGACCTCCTCGCCGTCTACGTCACCTTCATCGACGAGCTGGCCACTTTGCCCAAGACGGTCAGCATGATCTCGACCATTGTTCCCGAGGACCCGGCGGTACGCACCTACAAGGTTGTTCGGGGAGATGCAAACGGCTTGGCCTACGCGATAGCGATCGCCGAAAAACACGGCGTCACCTACGAGCGACTTAGGGAAAGGTTCAGCCGATGAAAGCCCTGCTGTTGTATCGAGACCGCGACTTCGAAATCCCCGCCGAACTTCCTCGCAAGCTCGATCTGGAACAGGAGCTTTCGCCCCACGAACTCGACCTCGTCCAAGACCTGGAGCTGGTGACGCTGTTCAACGTCATGAGCCGTGGCGACAGGTTCCTCTTCGAAGTAGCCATGCGAGTAATGTTGGCCAGCCTGGATGACCCAGCCGCGATCGTCTACCGCCAGCACGTCCTGGCGGATTGCCTTGCTCGACCCGAACTGGTCCGGGAACTCTACGACATTGCGACAGAGGCGATGGACGTCCCCAAGAAGGCCTCTTGGGGTTGGAGTTCGCACTTTCCGGCCTCGATACTCGCAGGCGCAGTGCGCGCGCTTGACATGTACATGGAGCTGCTGAAGCGGGTTAGAGGCACAGCCG
>JAJZKY010000128.1 GCA_021803885.1 Planctomycetota bacterium | reverse complement strand
GAAACCGATGCCATCTTTACCACGCTCATGGGCGAAGACGTGGAGTCGCGCCGCCGGTTCATCGAGGACAACGCCCTCGATGTGAAGAACCTGGATATCTAGGGTAAGGTCGCTTTTTGGAGGCGGTCAAAAATAACGCAATTTGCATCAGAATACTTGCAAGTTGCTTGAAAAATTAAGCTTATTGACACCTGCATGCACCAATATGGAGTGCATAGCAGGTGTTCTTGTTTCGGGCCCTGGCTCTCCCTCGCGCCTCAACGGGCAGGAATTCGCAAAAACGATGCCCGCCCGGAGCGCAATCCTTCTGGCGATGGAGAAATGGTGTAACTCGTTCCCGGGTCGTGCTGCCACCTGAAAACGCCAATGAGCGGTTTGCCGTGCTATCGCGATTCCAAAATTGCCGTTGTCCAGATAACCCACTTTCTGGATGCGCATCGTTACCCAAAACATCTACTGGTGCTCGGGACCGAGCAGGCCCAGGAAACGCGGAGCCCCGTCACCATTGCGTCGGCTTGAGGAGAAGCTTTGACCGCTCTCTCGCGCTCTTCGCGTCGCGAGAGTATCGCCCCATCAATTGCTGCCACCTGCTCACTCAAGGAAGCCGCCTCGCGACTTAGGTCATGATGCGACGCCCTCAAGTCCTTAATCTGATCTTTCAGAAACAGCAGCGATCTTCCAAACGAACGCTCTGAGGTTGCAATGTTGCCCACCAACATGCCACATCCCGAGCGCATCAACTGCTTGTTGGCCCGCTTACGCCGCATCCAAAGCTTCAGCTTCTTGCCGCGTTCATCAATCTCGTGCCGGTAAACCTTGTACGCCGGCCATCCCAATACCCGCGTCCAATCGTTGTCTCGCATCGCCCTGAGAATAGCCGAAACACCCACATCGGAAAAAACCGGCAAAATCAGGCCGCTTTACACTTTCCTGCGCAGAGCCCCACTTCTCTTGTTTTCCCCAGACCAAGTCGCTTGGTTTGTCCCCGGATTCATCCGAAGGATCTCCGTTCAACTTTCGATCAACAATTAAAACCGCAGAACTGGATGATTGTACAATTGAAAATTTCATTCGCTGTGATAACGTGTTGTTATCAGACGGGCCTTCCCTACTTCTCAAAAACGAGTGTGGCACCATATATGGAACTGCGGCATTTGCGGTCCTTCTTGGCGGTGGCTGAATGCTTGCATTTCGGTCGGGCGGCAAAGACCTTGCACCTGAGCGAACCGGCACTTAGTGTGCAGATTCGTGATCTGGAAGAAGAGATCGGGACACCACTATTCAAACGCGACCGGCGAGCTACAGCCCTCACCGCTGCTGGTCGCGTTCTGATTGTCGAGGCCCGTCAGGTTCTCAAGGTTATGGAGCTTGCCGTTAACAGAACCAGGGGTGCGGCGTCGGGATTTGTGGGCACCCTGAGGGTCGGTTTTATTTCGACTGCTGCAGGCATTCTTGTGCCCCCACTTGTTAACGCCTTTCGGTCAAGATATCCGGATGTTCATCTCGAATTGCGCAATGTACTTACCAGTGATCAGGTTGTGCAATTGAATGATAAAGCGCTCGATATAGGCCTTTTGCGCGTGCCCATCAACGCGCCATCCAATATCTGGACCATCGTGCTCCATCGTGAGCCCTTCGTCTTATTACTTCCATCGTCGCACCGGCTGGTAAAGAAGAAATCCATCTGCCTAAAAGATCTCGACAACGAGGACTTTATCATGTACACACGCAAGCTTGCTCCTGGATTCCATGACCGGATTATGGCAGTTCTAAATAGCGCCGGCCTCAGCCCAAGGATCGTTCAAGATGCTAGCGAAATGTACACGCTCGTTTCGCTCGTCGCCTCTGGCTTGGGTGTTGCCATTGCGCCATTGTCCGCCACATTGCATCATTTCGATGGGGTCGTTCACCGCAAACTCTCTGAGAAACTACCACCTTCTGAGATAGCACTTGCGGTGAATCGTGAGAATATATCTCCCACCGCTAAACGATTCATTGATCTGTCCATCAAGACGTTTCTCAAGAATAACTTATCCATGGCTCTGAATGAAAAAGCATCTCTCAACCTGCAATCCTGATGATCCAAAACTCAAATTGCAGTGATCAATACGAAATAGCTCTTATAAGCTCCGTTCTCGACCTTTTACATTCGAGAACGAAAGCGGCGGGCGTTGCGTGAGCGCTATCTAAACCCCATCTTGTTCCCATCGCGGGTATCAGTCACATTGTAAGCATAAGAGGACGTGACGAGAAGTTGTGGCCGAAGTGGCGAGGTTTGGTGTCAGAGCAGTAAGCCAGCGGACAGAGCGTATCGGCATTTTGTCATGCACGAGGTATGACGGCGTCGCAACTGTTGGCCTGGAGGAAGCGGCTGCGTGAGAGCGAAGCGCCAAGGTTCGTGGCAGTGGAAGTGGCGCCGGCTGCTGAGGTACAGAGAGCTGTAAAGGTTCAGCACAGTCAAGCCACTGCAGTACGGATCGGGCGTGGCCGAAGTCTGGTGATGGAGCCTGGGTTCGATAGGCATCATCTGCGCGCATTGCTTGCGGTATTGGAAGCGGAAGCATGATCGGCCTGACCAGTTTTATGTTTACGCACGCTGGACCGGCCCCAGGGACCGCGGATCTGGCTGGCGGTGGAAGCGGCCGGCATGCGCTGCGGTTTCGATCGCCTGGCAGAGCGGGTGCGCGCGGTGATCGGTCAGGACCCTCTGAGCGACAGCCTTTTCATCTTTCGCTCGCGAAGAGGAGACAGGTTGAAAATCCTCGCGTGGGACCGCGACGGTTTTGTTTTGTGGTATAAGCGGCTTGAGACTGGAGTTTTTAAACTGCCGCGGGTACAGGAAGGTGCACGCTCCGTGGAGATGCGGGCCAGCGAGTTGGCGATGATCCTGGACCGCATGGACATGACGAAGCTGAAGCGGGTGCCGCGCTACGAACGACCAGCGCGAACCAGAGAAATCAACCAAGAAAAGGTCGTGGTCTAAGTAACTCTATCTCTATTTATGTATCTACTTATATGCGACTCCTGCCGGCAAGTTAGTCGAGTTACCCGACGACAGCGACGCGCTGAAAGCAGTGGTGCGTGCATTGCTCGCCGAACGTGATGGGGAGAAACAACGAGCTGACGCGCAAGCGCAGCAAGCTCGAGAGCAACAGCAGCGCGCCGATGATCTGTACCTGGAGAATCTGCGGCTGGCAAATCGAGTATTTCCCGGGCCACTTCGAGCGCATCCATCATGTGCGCAAAAAGTACGCCTGCGCGGCATGCGAGAGCAACGGCGGCAACCCGCGCATCGAGACCGCGGCCAAGCTGGAGACCGCCATCGACAAGGGCCTCGCCGGTCCGGGCCTGTTGAGCTATATCGTCACAGCAAAAGCTGTTCGCGTCTGGCTGATGATGCGGTCATTCTTATTCGCCTGTCTCAATTCCGGGGTCCAGTTCAGATCCCGCTGTCCGAATTTCCGAAACCGGCTCAGCTATCCGGCCAACGGGTAGGACAGTGTCCCCAGTGATCAGGCGGAACTGCAAAGTCAAGAAAAAATATCGATGTTCAAGCCGTAAATGAAAGCTTCATTGAAGCTCTCTGGCTGAATCATGCATTTGTTGCAAATGTGGTTTCTCTTGCTTGAGAGAGCATGTGCCGGAAGGATCGATTTTCGATCCTTCCGGCACATTTACTTGCGGCTTGCAGGGCGCTTGTTAGAAGAAGAGCTTGACGGCGCCCTGTAGCTCGCGGTTTGAAGTGGCTGTTTTTACGACTCGTCCGAGAGCTCCGACCTGCTGACCGGTCTGTGAGAAGGCGATGTTATTCGGAATCGGCCAAGTGAAGTTGGTGTGGTTGGGCAGGTTGAATGCTTCAACCCGGACCTGCATTCTGAGCCTTTCGGTGAGAGCAGTCATCTTGTCCACGGAAGCACTCCAGAAGAATTGCCCGGGGCCTTGAACCGCGTTACGGCCGATGTCGCCCATTTTGTTGACTGGATTCGGGAACGAGAAGCACTGGGTCTTCACGAAGTGTACTGGATTGCGCGGGTTGATCAGGGAGCCCTGGCAGCCCGGAACATTAAAGTTCCGGTTGGGCAGTTCCTGGTTGACAGACGAAAGCTGGCCGTTCGGGTCGCCGCCGAGAATCACGTTGAACGGGTTGCCGGAAGCAATCTGCATAATGTTGCCGACTTGCCAGCCCTTCTTGAAGAAGCCCTTTATGCCACCATTCATCCCGGACTCAAACGGTCCGCCGATGGCCCACACCGAGTTGATCATCAGGTTCTGACGAATGTCGAAGTCGGAAGGACCGTAATTGAGCCGCGGGTAAAACCATTGCGGGTTCTTGAGTGAGTTTCTGAATGCGTCGGTTCCTACTGAGGTTGAAGTGGTATCCATGCTCTTGCCCCAGGTGTACGAGGCCTGCAACTGCACACCGTGGGTCATGTTCTCAGTCAGTCTCGTTTCCAGCGCGTCGTAATAGGCGGTACCGGTCCAGTGAACCGCGGAGATGCGTCCGTAGTTCGGGTTGATGCGCGGCGAGCCGAACACTTGTGGCCAGTAGAGGCCTGTCGAGGTCAGCGTCGGCACAGTCATGTTTCCGTCGTCGGAGGGCGTCACAATGTGCAGGCTGTGCGATCCCACGTAGGCGACCATCAGGCTGAGGTTATTGGTAAGCTGTTGCTGGATATTCAAATTCCAGTGTTCCACGTAATTCAGCTTGGGATGGTGCTGAATAAAGCCGCCGCGCTTCGACACCGCGGAATGCAGGATCAGGTTGTAGCCTGTTTCTCCGCCGAAGGAGCCGGCCGGCATGTTGGTGTCTGTGCCCTGTATGAAGTATGGGTAGCTGAACTCGTTTTCCAGCTCCATTTCATAAGGCAGCGGTAACACGTCGAATATGCCAAAGCCGCCGCGAACCGCTGTTCTGCCATTGTTTCTGGGATCCCAGGCAAATCCGACACGCGGGTCGAAGTTCATCTTGGTTGGGTTGCGGAAGAGCGGGCTTCCAAGAGTTTCGACGGCGGATGACATGGTTGGCAGGTTTGCCAGGTGGTTGTGTTCCTCGGTCGGAACCGACGACATTTCGTAGCGGACGCCAAGGTTCAACACCAGGTTCCGGCGCGCGTGCCAATCGTCTTCAAAGTACGAGGCGAAGATATTCTGCCGAATGCCGCGAACCGACAAATTTCCGGGCAGGACGGATTCGAAAGAGAGCGGCTGATTCGTCAGGAAATTTGAAATGCTGCCGAATTGCCACGTGCCGGCCCGCGTCGCCACCGAAAATTCGTTGTCATTGATGTGCTCGTAGTACATGCCGAAGTGGAGGGAGTGATTGCCAATGTTATAGAAAGCATCGTCGTTAAACTGCAAATCGTCCCACCAATACTCGTGCAAGATCACGGCGGTAATACCGCCGCTGAATTTGACCAGACCGGGAACGCCCACCGAAGGCGCATCTCCTCCCGGGATCGAACCAAACGCGGGGCTTGCTGCGAGTGGGTTGATTGGATTTGCATTGCCCGACTGGGCGTATACGCGAACATAGCCAGCGTGTGCCGTATTCACAAAGTTCGAGGAGAAGGTGTGGTCTTCTTCGATCGTCGCTATCTGCCGGTCCAGGCTAAATAGCTTGTTCTTGTTATTCATCTCATCGGGCTGCGATCCCTGGCTGGTATCGTTGAGGAAGGTTTCATCCAAAGAATCCCTATTGCTTAGCTGCTGATTGAACTTTCCTGTCTCGAAACTCTCGGACTCAATGAATGGGCCATTGAAGACAAATTCTCCAGTTTCCCCATTGGATGAGATCAGGCCGTTCGGCAGCGGGTAGAAGGCGTTAATGAATTTCAGAACCGTGGGATCCACGGTAACATTTACGCCTCCCGGAAGATGCCCGGCGCGCGTGGCAGCAGTGGGAACCTCGGAGATGACGCTCAGGCCTTCATTCTGACGAACTCCTTCAATATCCTCAAAGAAGAAGTCCTTGTTCTTCCGGATTGGCCCGCCCAGCGACTCGCCGTACTGATTGCGCTTGAAGGGTGGAATGGCGCCAGGATTGAAATAGTTGCGCGCATCCACCGCGCTGTTTCTGATGAACTCATAGACATCGCCGTGCAACTGGTTGGTTCCGGACTTGGTAACAGCATTGATGATGCCGCCGGAAGACCTTCCGTATTGCGCCGGATAGTTACTGGTAACAACCGAAAACTCCTGGATGGCATCGACGCCCAGGTTGACGCCGAGGGCGCTGCCTGGCGCGCCGTTGGCATAGTCATTGATGCTGATGCCGTCGAGGCGGTAGTCATTCTCCCAGGGCCGGCCGCCGTTGATCGTCATCTGCTGGCCGGATCCCGTCTGGACTCTACCACCAACGTTCTTCTCGCCCGCGTTCAGGGCAAATACCCCAGGCTGCAGGGTGGCTAACTGCGTCCAGTCGCGGCCATTCAGGGGCAACTGCGTAATGCGCGTCTTGCCAACCACGCCGCTGATCACGTTGGAGGTAGTTTGTACCCTGGATGCCGTCGTACTGACCTGCACCTTCTCCGTCGCGGTGCCGATGGTCAACTTAAAATCCATCGCCCTCACCGCGCCGACGGTCAATTGCATGTTTGTGTGGGCCTGCGTACGAAACCCGGCTGCCGATACGGTGACCGTATACATGCCCGGAAGCAGACTGGGCACGCTGTAACGTCCTACGCTGTTCGTTGTTATGGTGTGGCTGACATTTGTTGCCTGGTTGCGGATGATAACCGTAGCGCCGGGAATCACTGCGCCAGTGGGATCGGTTACCAGTCCTTCAATGGTTCCACCTGAAACCTGGGCATACAGGCTGGGTGTGCTGACGAGAAGAAGTGCAATCGCTATGCACGCCCCGCAGCAGATGATGAATCGTCTAAGTTTTCGAGTCATTATGCAGAAACCTCGCAGTGAATCGATTTTGGGCAGCGTTCATTCTTCTTTTGGGCAGGGCAGCAGTCTCATTCTTTGCGCCCCGCATACACCAGGAATCCTAAAGAGCCACACGATCTTTTAGTCGCGAACGGTCATCTGACGCAGCTCACTGACTGTCGTTGCGCGCGCCTACTCCTCGATTTGCGAGGCTTTGAACAAATCGTAGCGTGCCATGGTTGCAGCGTCTGGAGGATACAGTCCCGGCAATAGAGCGCCAGACCGGATCTCATCGATAACCCAGGCCTCAAATTTCTCCTGCTCGACGGCAGTGGACACAACTTCATCAAGCAGTGCACTCGGAATTACGACTGCGCCATCCTCGTCCGCAATGACTGCATCGCCGGGGAACACCGCGACGCCTCCACAACCGATGGGTTCCTGCCAGCCGACAAAGGTAAGTCCGGCAATGGAAGGCGGGGCCGCTGCGCCGTTGCACCATACGGGCAAACCTGTCGCGATCACTCCTGCGGCGTCTCGCACAGCGCCGTCCGTGATAAGGCCCGTAACTCCCCGGACCTTCATGCGATGACAGAGAATGTCGCCAAAGATGCCCGCATGGCTGATCCCCATGGCATCCACAACCACGATGCAGCCCTCAGGCATTGCCTCAATGGCAGCCCGTGTCGAGATGGGTGAGCCCCACGACTCCGGCGTCGCGAGGTCCTCACGTGCGGGAATAAAGCGCAACGTAAAGGCAGGGCCTGCGATGCGCTCCTGGCCAGTACGGAGGGGTTTTGAACCTCGCAACCAAAGATTATGCATGCCTTTTTTGAGCAGCACAGTTGTCAGCGTTGCTGTAGAGATACCTCTAAGGATCTCAATCGTCTTCTTGTCCAGCACCATCTAATTTCTACCTCCATGCCTCCCGGGGGTATGCGGATTCAAAATGCTTGCTGCTAAACGCTTGGAATCATGCCACCGTCAACGCGAATGACAGAGCCTGTTATGTATGCTGCGCGCTCACCTGCAATAAATGTGACTACGTCGCCGTACTCCTCCGGTTTGCCGTAACGGCCCATAGGAATGCTTGCTTGTCCCTCGGCCATAACATCCTCAACCGCGCGCCCTTCGCGTTTGGCGCGTTCCGCATCGAGAAATCTAAGGCGATCCGTGGCGATACGTCCCGGAACAATTACGTTGACAGTAATGCCATCGCGTGCCACTTCGCGCGCGAGCGTTTTTGACCAACCAGCAAGCGACATGCGGAGTGCATTGGAGAGCCCAAGGTTTGGAATGGGCGCCACCATGCCGGACGAAGTACTTGTAATAATGCGACCCCAGCGCCTCTGCCGCATACCAGGCAAGACACGGTCTGTAGTGGCAATGACAGAGAGCACCATGGCCTCAAAGTACTTTGACCAAAGCGCTGAATCCTGGCCGGCGGCCGTGGTAGGAGGAGGTCCGCCGGTGTTATTGACAAGAATGTCGACCGCTCCCAGCTCCCTTTCGATGCGCGCAATGTTTGCGTTGATCGCCGATAAATCGGCGAGGTCCCACACCAAGCCCAGGCTGTTGCCACCTGTCCCTGCAAGTGCGGCAATGGTCGTGTCGACGGAAACTGAATGCCGACCTGCCACAGCAATATGCGCTCCTTCGGCGGCAAGAGCCCTTGCAATAGCCCGTCCTAATCCGCCTCCGCCAGCCAATACGAGCGCCGTTTTGCCCCGTAATCCTAAGTCCACCTTGCATCTCCGTTGACGCCATGGTAATGGCGGAATTATGTTCGAGGGGCTATGAGAATTCCCGCAAATCTCCAAGCCTTGGATACGAGATCCTGTTCTCGTCCCACTGATCCAATTCACGATGAAGACTTCCAAGCCAACTTCACATGTATCCTCTGGCATATTCAGAGGGCTTGTGGCGTGACTTACTCAAGGCGACTTGAGCGGGGTCGCTAACGCGGCCCGGAGTACGTTGTGCTACCTGAAGGCAAGCTGCCTTCGTTGCTAATCTTCATCTCGGGCAACCGCAGGCACGATGGACCCGAGTACCCAGGAATGCCGCCCTAAAGAAATCCGTTAATGCTCTGGGTAAACCCACGCCAGGTGGATCGTACTCTTGTCTTTCATTAGTCCAGCACTGGGCTCTGGAACCAACCCTCAACCCGCCTGTGATCACCTGTCATACGGCGGCGTAGTAACATCAACCCAACCGCCGTGCAGAAGCTTTCAACTCCCTCCGGGGCGTACTCCGCTCTTCAGGCACTCAGGTGGAAACCTCCTGGTCTGTTTGAGAGTTC
This sequence comes from Planctomycetota bacterium, assembly GCA_021803885.1. The sequence continues at coordinate 798 of JAJZKY010000128.1, read as the reverse complement.
TGTTGGTCCCGATAAAGTGCGGGCGGAGACAAAGCCAGTCCTTTTCGTTCTCGAATACAATAGATCTAAGAATGATCTTTTAGGAACTATTTTGTTTTGATCACTGTGATTTGATTTTTGGATCACCGGGATTCCTGATTAAGGGATGCCTTTCTATCCAAAGCCAGAGCTAGCACAAACATTATTTCAATGGCTTGTTTGCCGACCGGGATCTTTCTGACGCCTCGCCGTGCAATCGTGAGAGGTCTTTCCTCAGCGTAGATTCACTGCGGGAGGAAAGCCGGATGCTATAGCTCACGAGCAGGCGTCAGCGCGGAAAGATATTTGCGGGTCCGCTTGAATTCCCCAGCGCGAATTTGCTGGCCGAGGTGCAGAGATAACTGTGCCAGTCATCGTCGCAAAGGGTCGCTCCGCGCTGCACAATCCGCAATAACTCATAACCTTTCCGACTGATTGAAAGCGCGTCACTCTTGTCCAAAACCGGAGTTTTGCCTGGGTAAGTGAATTGAAGGGCAAGGCTGCGTGGTTCTGATAGGTTGGGTTTGATGAGAACTCGCCGTCAGAGGAGGACGCAGCCTTGTCGACAGTATCCAGCATTTTCTCTCAAGTTCTGAAGCTGATTCCGCGTGCCGATTTTGATGCCGCAGTCCGCAAGCATGAGGCCGAGCACCACCACAAGGCGACCGGCAAGACCGGGCATGAAACCGGTTACGACATCTCCAGTCTCAAGCCCGGCGCCACCCAACTGAACACCGCCATCCGTCAACACTGGGGCATCGAAAACAAACTCCACTGGGT
>JAJZKY010000127.1 GCA_021803885.1 Planctomycetota bacterium | reverse complement strand
TTTACGATCGATCACACCGCCAAGTGCTGTCCGACATATACCCGCAACTGATAACCGGGATCCGTGCTGGCGATGTAATAGACTTTGGGGGCATGAAAGGTATATACGCCGGTCGCCGGAATCGTCAAATAACCCCGGTAAACAAGGGCATAATACTTTTTGCGCGGAGCTGCGGCCTTGCCTGCCGGCGGATTGGTGGCGGGAATAAATTTCATATCCCACAAGTGACTCACCACGCCGGTTTTCTGGGGTTTGAGATTTTGCAGGTTCAACCACATCTGTTGCCAGCCGGCCTGATAATACGCACATTCTACGCCAGGCTTACAAACTCTGGCCATCCAGAAAGGCAATGCCGGCTGCACCTGAATTTTGTGAAATACCGCTTCAGTAGCGGGTGTGGCGTTTATACCGCTTAAGGTCATCGGATTGGATGTTACTCCCGGTCGGTAAGCTCGGGCCTGCACTTTGGCGGTGTGATCGATCGTAAACGGCCCGGTATACAACTTCGATAGCGGTGTTGGATTGGCCCCGTTGGTGGTGTAGCGAATCACCACGCCTGCGGTTGGCGTGCTAAGCATCACTTTCAGATGCCCGACAAACGCGGTGGTATTGGGCATAATTTTCACCGGTACAATGGGCCGATGAATTGGATGCACATTCGTCAAATTGCCGCTCACCAGGCGGAAAGCAAAGTTGCGGTAGCTTACCTGCACGGCTTTCCCTCCCACGCTGATGCTGCTGCAACCCAGGGCCATGCCAACTCTACCGGCTACAAGCAGTGCCCGCCCATGTATCGTCATCTGCGGCAAAGTCAAGATATCATCCGCCATCGGCGAAGCCAGATACGCCACGTGCAGGCCATTAGGCGTAACGGCCTGAAAGCCTACCCCCTGCTTGCCGCTGCGCAACTGATGAATGTCTTTGAGTCCTTGGGTGGATCCCGGCGGCTCCACTAAAATTGCCGTGATAATTTGCTGATTGCCGCGGCCATGCCATTTCACGGCAATGCGATCCAGATTCGGATGCACATAAAATTTGCGGGTCTTCCAGACCATCGGCGGTTGTATGATCACCTTGGAAGAATATGCCAGGCGGGCTTGCGTAAACTGCAATAGTTGCACATTGGCCTTGAGAACCGGCTGCAACCACCGGGCATTGCGATAGGGCTTAAAGCGACCATTAGGCTCATCAGTGGTGATGGACCGGGCCGCCGCGTTGATATGAATATCCGCCAGCTTAAACGCCGTCGGGAATGAAAAAGGTGCGGGCGGAACTGGAAAACGCCAGATTTGCGTGTAGTGGTTATTTTTTTTGGTAAGCAGCCGATCGGTGAGTATCCACAATTTGGCCCGGCGTACCTGCATCACCTGCCTTTGGAAAGTCACCCCGCCAAAAGTCTGCGCTTTGGTCAGTGTGCCCTGCATGCTCTGGTCCGGACCGTACGGGCCGGCCACGGTACGCGGACGCTGCAGATCCCCCCAGCGCCCGGCATAAATGCCTTCGGCCAGGTTCAGCGTCGGCGAAGCATACCACAACCAAGGAGCCGGAGTGTGCCAGGCATGAACTTCATAAGCTTTATGCCCTTCCGGAGAAGGAACTTTATAGATTCCGGCCTCAAAGAACTGGTTAAAACCATTCACCTTCATCGGGGAAGTGGGGTACATATAATGGCCGGTGGTGTTGTTTATCAGTAAATCCTGTCCATAGGCCGCCAGACCGAAGCTGTTGTTATCGCTGCGGCCGCGAAAGGCCCCGTAACCCGGCGGATGCGGCGAGCAAAACAAGGCCCCGTAGCAACTGGTAGGTTTCCAGCCATCGCGGATAATCGCCACTCCTATGTAAGGAAACCAGTCACACGTGTACGGCGGAACAATGCCTGAAGCCGGGTCATGGATTGCCGCCATGATCGCGGCATTCACCGGATTATTCCACGCCTGGGGTGAATACGGGTAGGGCATCGGACCTCCGGGACGTGTATCTCCGCGAAAGGTTATGGGCCACTGCCCCTGCGGGGTCTGCAGATGTATTAAAAAGTTATTTTTGCGGCGCAGCAGCCGTTGCACATCCTGATGGAAATAAGGATTGTTGGCCACCGCCGATTCCCAGGAAATCATTTGCCAGGGTGGAACCATCAGCCGGCGTGAATCCAACAGTCGCATCATCCACCAGATATTGACATAATCCTGTTTATTATACCAAGGGTCTTCCTGCGTCTCCGAGCCATCGCGAAACGCTTCCGTAGTTTCCACATTTTCAATGCTGCGCCGGACAATATTACGAAACAACGTGGCCGAACCGCTAAACTCGTCAAAAACAATGGGATTCATTAGACCCGCGCTGGAGGCCGGTGTCCAGTTGTGGGTGTTGGAACGAATATACGCTACGCCGGGCAGCAGAGATTCCAGATACATCTTACGCAAAGCCTCGGCGAAAAGTGCGGGCGGTACATCCCGCTGAATATCCGGATTCACGCTTTTAATGCCTTCCAACAATCGCATAAAGCTGATGGGCATCGCCCCGATTTGGGCGTTAATGCCATCCGGCACAAACAATGGGTTCAGTTGCCCCAGGTAATGGCAATGGGCGCACCAATCTCGCACGTATGCCACCCAGGTCGTCAAGTACACCTTTTTATGGGTCAGCATGTACGCTTGCACCAGCGGATTAAATCCACCCAGCGTTATCAACGCTGGATACGGATTCACCTGCCAATGATGCAGTTGTGGATTCTTTAACATGGCCGGTACACGCTTGCCGGCGGGAAATGGATAATTCCAATTCACCGTGCCCGGAGACCCAATGGCCAGATCTTTGCCGCCCAGGTTCATGCGGCCCTGCACCAATTCATTGGCCGCCGCCACAACGGCTTTGATCGGTGTATGTGTGCTAAACAGCGGCGGTACACACCAAAATGGCCGGCAACTCCACGCCAGATACGGACTGGCCAATGCGCTGGGCAGGCCATAATGCTGCGGAGCCGCAAACTTATTTAGATAATACCGGTAAAAAACAGCCAGGGCCTGGCGGTAGTGCTTCTCCGCATAAAGTTTGGACACCCGCACCAGTTGCGGACGAAAACGCAGCCGATCCGCATTCATCCGGCCAGGATTTAACACCACCATTTGCAGCAGCCGCTTGGCCGCCAGCGTATCTGTTTTGGCGGCTTGGTCCGCCTGGGACGCCCGGCACACGCTGCCTCCCGCCATGGCCAACATCAATACCATCGCGACCACGTTCAAATTCCTGAATTTTGGCACCAGATAACTCCTGAAAAAGCAGTATCACTGTTGTGTTTTGGTAATACATTGATATCCGTAACGTGTGCAACACCGCGCCAAGCTAATCGCCCGCCGCCACGCTCCACATTCCTTCCGGTACGGCCAGTGAGCCCCGGCCAATGGTCTGGGCATAGCGCAAATTTTCCACGTGGCCATCCAAAAATAAATAATTGAAGGTGCCACCGCTGTGCGGCGGTACAATAGGTTCATTGGTATAGGCATTGGTATACTGAGTGTTAATAAAATTAGGCGGCGACAAAGCTCCTTGGAACGGTCCATTGGTGGGATAGCTGGAATAATTGCCCAGGTAGCCATCCGTTAGATAGATCGTCCCGGCAGGATCCGGAATTTGGTACAGCCGCACCCCGCCTTCTTTATAGTATGGTTCTACCTGATAGGCCAGCAGGCCAAAAATGCCGGGATGTGTATTAGGACCGCGAATAATGGCGTAAGATTGCGGCACCGCGCCAAACAAATCAGGCCGCGGAGGATCGTCCGGGCAAATAAAGACCGGCAACGCCAGAGATGGGATCAAGTGACTGCCAGTCAACTCGGCATTCGTCAGGTTACGGTCGCACAAAAACGGGTAAAGCTGTTTATCCCACATGATATTGTCCATGTAATAGGGTTGATCTGCGATAAAGTCTTGCGTTGTTTGCACATACATTTGTTCCGCCATACCGATTTGGTTTAAGTTCGATTCGCAGTCCACCATATAGGCCAACTGTCTGGCTGCCGCCAACGCTGGCAAGAGCAGTGCAATCAAAATACTGATGATCAGGATCACCACCAGCAGTTCCACCAGAGTGAACGCTTTGGAGTTTGCTCTTCGCATGGTCGCCACCTGTATTCCAATCCGCCGCCAATCCCAATGGCTCTCCACAACTGCCGCCGCCCACCCTGCTTCCTTTTTCGTCCACCCTTGTCCAAATACTACCATGAATCCGAAACGTTTGCAAGGAAACATATTGGGAATTACAAAATTTTATTTGGAATCAATTTATTCCATATTTTCGCAAAACATGACCATTTCATACCATTGCACGATCCCTTATAATCGACCAGCGGCGCGGCCCCGGCAAGGAGACACCCATCATGAAAGCTCTGTTTTTAGTGTTGGATACGGTTCGACAGGATTATTTGGGCTGCTACGGCAGCCCCTGGGTAAAAACACCCAATATCGACCGCCTGGCAAACTCCGGCATACAATTTGATAACCATTGGGTCGGTTCGCTGCCATGTATGCCGGCCAGACGCGAATTTACCACCGGCCGGTATAATTTTATCTATCGCGGTTGGGGCCCTGTTGAACCCTACGATGATGTCCTGCCACGACTCCTGCAGGATCGGGGTATCTTCACCCATTTATTAACCGATCATTACCATTATTTTGAACTCGGCGGCGAGAACTATCACACCGCATTTAACACCTGGGAACTGTTCCGCGGCCAGGAGTATGACCCCTGGGTTTCTCTGGTCGATCGCCCCGCCATGCCGGAAAGACTTGATCCTCGTGTAACCCCACGCGATGACCAGAACTATAAAAACCGTCTGCGCCAACTGCGAGAAGAAGATTTTTCCGGCCCCCGCACGGCCGCCAGCGCTGTGCAATGGCTGGAAGATAATCGTCATGCGGATAATTGGTTCATGCAGGTGGAGATATTTGACCCGCACGAACCTTTTTACTGCACCCAAAAATATCGACAAATGTATAACGACACCTGGGACGGTCCTCTTTTTGACTGGCCTAGGTATGACGTGGTCAAAGAATCACCCGCCGCCGTCGAGCACATCCGCAAATGTTACGCCGGTCTGCTTACCATGACGGATTTTTGGCTGGGCAAAATTCTCGCCAAGCTCGATGAGCTTGGTATTTTTGATGAAACACTCATCATCTTCACCACCGACCATGGCACCATGCTCGCCGAGCACGGCTTCTGGATGAAGGTGTTTATGCCTGTCTACCGCGAAATTGGCCGAATTCCCTTGATTATAAAACCACCCGATGGCAACCCGTCGTCAGGCCGTATCAGAACCATGACCCAGACTATTGACATCATGCCCACCTTTCTGGACTATTTCGGTGTGCCCTCACCGCCGTTTGTCCATGGCCGCTCACTTCGGCCCGTCATCGCCGGCCAGCCCGTACGCAAAGACGGCATTTTGGGCTATTTCGGCATGGCCACCAACATCACCGATGGCCGCTATTTTTACATGCGTAATCCTATCAATCCCGATGGCGGCCCGCTCCATGCCTATACCGCCATGCCCGTGGCCGGCATGAATAGATGGTTTCCACGGTCCGTGCATGAGCAAATTGAAATGGGTCGGTATTTCGGCCATACCTATAACTTGCCACTGTATAAAATTCCCACATCGGGCCGCGTACCCCAAGCCCCCACGAAAGAGGACGGATATGACCGGCCACATCAGTTATGGGATTTACTCCACGACCCTAGCCAGCAACATCCGCTGACCGATGAGGGGATCGAAAACCATTTTATTCAGCGGCTCAAAGCCCATCTGAAAAATTATGAAGCACCGCTGGAACAATACACCCGGCTGGGCCTTACCCCATAACCAAGACGCACCAAAAGCCGGATCAATAACCCGGTGGGACAAACGGTTCCGTTGGGCCAATTGTTAGATGCGGCTATTTCATAAACAGTTCAATCACCGGTACCGTAACCTGGGGCCGTTGCACCGGCAATTCCAGGGTCAGCGTTTCCGGTGTGGCCACACCCTTGAAATTCAGCCCATGGTGGCCGTCCTGATGAAAGCATATTTCCGAACCATCGTTGAGCAACTGGGCGTATTCCACCCGATTCTTGAATCCATCCAGGTGTAGATGCCGGAACGGCCACGCCAGTACATGCACATACATGCGCTTCCGGACCGGATTCCAGGTCAATCGACAATCCTGCGGTACTGGAAATTCCGCCGGCGCAGCTCCGCAGCCGTAAATAGATCGGCTGTGCAGATCCATCCATTGGCCGATACCGTTAAGCCGCTCCATCGTCCGTTCATCAAAAGTGCCCCGGGATGTGGGGCCTACATTCAGCAGCAAATTACCGTCTTTGCTTACCGTGTCGATGAGCATTTCCACCAACTGCCCCACACTTTTCCATGATTGCTCATCCCGGTGATAACCCCACGAACCCGAAAAGGTGTGGCACGCCTCCCACACCACGGGCTGGCCGTCCACCACCACCCCTTGCCGCGGCACCACCTGCTCCGGCGTTTTAATGTCCCAGCTATCCGGCAGGTCAATGCGGTCGTTGAGCAGCACCTTCGGCTGCAACTTACGCACCAGTTTGTAGAGCTTCTCACTTTGCCAGTCCTGACGCCCCTTGCCCAAACCATCCGGCTTGGGGTAGCTGAAATCAAACCACAGCACGTCAATTTTGCCGTAGTGGCTCAGCAATTCCCGCACCTGCCCATGTAGATACGCAGCATACTTGGCCTGATTGCGACCCTGGTTGAACTTGGCCCGATCCGGATGGTCCCGCAGCGGCCCAAAGTGCGGATCAATCACATACTGGTCATGGTGCCAGTCAATCAGAGAATGGTACAAGCCCACCCGCAAATCCCGTTGGCGAAACGCTTCCACCATGGGACGCAGCAGATCGCGCCCGGCCGGCGTACGCGTGGCCTTGTAAGTGGTAAGCTTGGAATCCCACAGGCAAAATCCTTCGTGATGCTTGGTGGTAATCACAAAATACTTCATGCCGGCGCGGCTGGCTGCATCCGCCCAGGCCTGCGGGTTATACAGGTCTGGATCAAAACGTGAAAAGTATTTTTTTTCATAGTCCTGGGGCGGAATTTTTTCGTGATGCATCACCCATTCGTGCCGGGCCGCCATCGAATACAGCCCCCAGTGAATAAACATACCAAACCGATCCCGCACAAACCAGGAACTTTCGCCCACTGTTTTGCGTGGCCGCAGCATTTCCGTCATGTAACCGCCCAATCTGTATTAAAGTGAACCGATGTTCTTTCGCCGTTTGATCGTCAACAATCCAACGCCGGCCGACGCCATTAGTGCCAGTGTCGCCGGTTCAGGAATCTCACTGCCCTGCACCGTCAGTGTGCCGGTACCAGAGAAATAAGTGGAACCCAAATGGCCCGCGCCGTAGACGCCCGCTCCCTGGCTTACGCCATTGAGGTACAGGGCTTTTACGATATCTGTAACGGTGCTGCTGTAATTTAAATCCATCAAGGCGCCGGCCGCAATTGAAACTGTGCTGGTGCTGGCCAGAAAGTTGGAATTAATTTCCAGCGTACCGGCATTCACCGTGGTATTGCCGTTGTACGTATTAGCTGTGCTGGCCAGATTCAGCGTTCCCAAACCATTCTTGGTCAGACCACCATCGGCGGTGGCATCACTGACCAGCGCCTGATCAATAGTAACATTATTGCCATCAGTATTAATAACCGACCCACCGGCCAACACGTTCCAAGTCGCGGCCGTGCTGGCGGCGATAGTATCCGCCGCGGAAAATTCCAGTGTGCCGCCATCGGAGTTGATCACGGCAGTGCCAGAGGTGCTGCTGTTGAAAGCCAAGCCAGGGGTGGTTAGCGTGCCGGAATTCAGATTAATAGTGCCGACGTCTGTGCTCGCCGCGTCGTTGACCGTAATAGTATTACCGGAGAAGGTCGCGCTACCTCCTGCCAAAGTCAGCGACCCACTGTAGTTGTCGGTTGAGATGCGGGTGCCAAATCCACTAGTATCGTCGACGGTGAGATTGCCGCCGATGTTAACAGTGGTGTCGCCCGCGCCACGATAGAAGCCATTGTAGGCAAGTGTACCACCACTGACGTTATAAATATTGGTCTCATTTTGGATAGTAGCGCTCGATGAACTGCCGAGGGTTAAACTGCCACCAGTCATGTTGACGGTGCCTTGTAAGCCGTAGTTGCTCGTCCCCTCAAACGTGTAGTTACCGGCTTTCAGGTCGATTATGCCATTAATGCCAGTCAAACCGCCGGTAAATGTATCTGCTCCACCAGAGGTGTCGTCAAGAACGATGGCACCACTGCCAGCATTGAGTACAAAGTTATCAGTGCCGGTAATGGTACCATTAAGTACAATTGTTCCCGATGAGGCCTCCCGCACATCTGAACTGCCACTGAAGGCTACGTCGTTGTTAATGGTTTCAGTGGCTGTACCATTTGCATAGATTCCATATCCACTATTCAAACCGGTGGTGGTGACGGTCAGACTGTTTCCGGTGAGCGTGAATGCGTCCGGTCCATTGGCAGGATAGCCAAATAAGAGTTCTCCAATCGAAAGCGCACTGAGATCATTATTGCTCGTCAGCGAAGTGCTGGTACCAAAATCCACTGTGTCGCCGGTGCCGGGAATACCACCCGTGCCGCTGCCGCCGCTCCAGTTTGCCGTGTCCGACCAATTGGTATTGCCGCTGCCACCACCGCCCGTCCACGTAGCCGTAGTGGCTCGCACCGCTGTGCCCGAAGCGGCAATGCCCGCAGTTGCCACCGCCGCCGCCAATGCCAGTGCAACATAACCAGATAAATGAAATTCGGTTCGCATGATTCAATCCTCCAATGCAAACGCCCTCTAAAAACCACAGGCAAAGCGAACACCGCCTCATCTGACCGTTGGCTCATTTCCGGAGCCGTCAGTGTTACTACGTTTACCAGCATACAGCATTTATATGCCTTGTCAAATAAAAAAGCTACAAAATATTAAAGTTTTTTTGGAATAACTTTATTCCATATAGTTTTAGTATGGCCAATTACCGTTTCGTGCTCTGTCGCAGTACTATTCTTAGTACTACATCGCGAATTTCCGTCTTCGAGCGGCTGTTGGCCAATAGCCTGGTGAAATTTGCGGCGTTTGCAGCTACTGTGGAACCCCAAAATAGCAATTGTCGCCAATCGCGGTATTTTTGTTTCTGCGTCTTCGACTGGCGTAAGAAGCAGCATTGCGTATCGGGTAGGAAGCACAACAATGAAGCCGCTACCGTCGAGTCCAATAATCCCGCTGCCATAGTTCGGTGGCGATCATCGCCCCTGTCCGCCTCTTGACACCGTGGGTGATCTTTTGGCCATCCTTTGGGCAGGTACAGGTCACTTTGCAACATGCAGCAAAATGGATTCGAAGGCTGGTTATCCATAAAAAAATAAATGCTGGCCAAACACGAAGTTATCAATCTTGCCGATCTCACCACAATACTGACGCTGCACGCCGGGTGTGTTGCCCCCACGTTTGGCGCGCCCGCTATCGTCTATGATTCCAATGTACCCTCTGGACAACTCTGAACCACGTGGTCCACAAGCATACGGTCCATGCGGGTATCATCTCAGATGAATAAGACCAGGAACTCCTGTAACGTGCGAACGGCCATGCCGGTAGCCAATGCGATGGGCACAGTGCTCTGACGATCCAAATCCGCCATCAAACCCGGCAGATGGCTGCAAAACTGTCGGAAGGTGTTGTGTCGCTTCAAACAAAGCCAATATCCCTTGATATACGTCTCCAACGCCGGGACCAAGGACCATAATTGTTGGGCATCCATGCGCTCTCTCCTTGCATCTGTCCTTGCTCACCGGTCATCCAAAATAAAATCTTCATTTTATAGCGATGTCGTTTCAGCAGGTGGTGGCTATTACGTCGGGTTAAGCCGCGTCGAACAATAAGGGACCGCGCAAAAATAAATTCGTGTTTTACGGCGCAGAAATTTTG
>JAJZKY010000126.1 GCA_021803885.1 Planctomycetota bacterium | reverse complement strand
TTGAGGCGGCGCAGGGGGATACCCTGTTGGTACCGTTGTTATTGTTGCTTGTGTTGCTTCCAAGTGGGATAGCTGTTGCCCTGCTTGGTTGCGCTTCCAGCCGCGACTGTGGGCTTGGGCCTACTGGGGCCCGAAATCTCCAGGGGGACGAGACTGGGAAGGGCGGGGTTCACACTCCTCGGGGCTGGCGTTGTGTTACTCTCGGCGGCGATGTTCGCTTCAATGGCGATGGAAACAGGCACTGAAGGCTTGCCTCCTCCGCCGGACGTGGCTCTAGGAGCATTCTTGGGGTTTGGAGGACTTGTCATCGCCTTGTATGGGGCCAGGTTCTTCGACAATTCTAGGCAAGACCCAAGCCTTGCCTAATCAAAGGTGGACCAAGAAGCGGCCATGAACGTGCCAATCGAAGACACGGGTTCGATACCGTCAGGGCAAGAACCTGTTCACTTCGATACCGCTTCTAGCTGCGAAAACGCACCGGTTCCCGTCGGACCCGCATCCCCCCGCGTGCGGTATCCGTCATTAAAAGAAACCCCGCAGATGGGGGACATGCCGAAGAAGACAGCGCTCGGGACGCGCAAGTACGCCCGCCTCCTGAAAGAGAACGCGGTGTTCAGCGCCTGGTGCAGGGACGTCTGCCGCGGCTCCTGGAACACGGGGACTGCCTACCTGTGAGGATAGGGTTGCTCTGCGAGACCTAACTCTCTCACCCCCGAATCCATCGCTTAGAAGACTGAGACCGAGCTTGTCACCTTCTTCGACGACATCGTCGGGGACTTCGCCGCGTTGGGGTAGACTTCTCTGGCCGTGAGCTTGTTCATGGAACGTACGTCCTGCGGAACGGATGCGACCTCTGCCAGGTTAGCCTGCAGCCAGGTCCTGCTGCGCTCGTCCCTGATCCCGCGCCAATCGACTCAGCCTTAAACCGAGCCCCTATCTCGCTAACGGTACACTAGAGGTACACTGGCTGTGACACGGTCACGGCCAGATAACTCGTGAACGCCTCCCCTCCGACAACTTCCTCCAGGACCACGATGTGAGTGCCCAAGGGCGCCGAGCTGGACGCTCTCACGGTGACCAGAGTGTAGTATGGTTGGTCGGGATTGAGCAGGAATGAATAGGACTCGAGCGTGACCCCCAACCAACTCGGAAGCTTGACAGTTGTTCCGTTGGCTACCATTCCTGCAATGCTCAGAGAGACAGGCAGAGGTTGGACGTTCGCACCTGCAGCGGGCGCGTAGACTGCGCCCAGTATCGGGTAGCTTGGCTCGCCCTGGTAGGCCGTTGTGCTGAGATTGGCGAGGAGCCCTGGGCCCCTGAGGACAGAGAGAGGATTGCTCCCCGGCCGAAATGAAAAGAACGCCTCCCCGCTTCCTCCGTCCGCGCCTGTCGCGTAGACGAACAGGGCGCTGCCCGCGGTCGTGGAGACCGTCTGGCCCCCGGCCAGCATCATCGTGGCGTTCGCCCCCTCGGGTCCCACGCCGGACAGCACCTGAGGAAAGAAAGCCAGCCAGCAACCGTCGTTCATGGCCGTCGAGCTGAACGTCACGTTCGTGGTGGTGTTCGAGTATACCGTCACCGGCCACTCCCAGAGGCCTGGGAAACTGACCTGGGCGCCGTCGGTGCTGTCCAGGCGGACCTCGTGGCTGGAAGGAGACCCGAACTCGATTCTGATGCCGTCTTGGACGGCCGAAGCGTCCTGGACGACGAACTTCTCAACCCCTACAGGCGACGCGGCCTGGACGGGGAAATCGAAGATGTAGAGGCCGGCGGACCGCGCCGCCAGTCCGCCCGCGTAGGGACCGACCTGCGATCGGTTGAGCAGCAGGTCCTGTGAAGCTGCGACGTCTTCCGCCAATGACCGGCCGCTTGACGGCGAGTTGGTGCTGAAGTAGACCAGAAGGTTCGCCTGGTTCTCTACCGAGTACTGCAGGGTCGTGCTCGCGTTGGTCTGGACGGCGAAGTATTGAGCGTGAAATGCCAGGTCGTCGGGACTTCCTCGCGGCCACGTAGTCAGGTTGAATGTCTGGACCTGGCCTTCCCGCGAGACTGACGAGGTGCACGTCGTCTCCCCGGTCGAATTCAACGTCGCGCAGTCCTCGTGCCAAAGTGTGGGCTCCGTTGGGCCTGGGATCCCGGCCTGGGAGGTCGCCGTTTGGGATTCGCCCGTGGAGCCGCTTCTGGCGGGAGGTGAAGGAAATGCCGCGACGCCGAAACCGACTATCGCCACCACCAGGACCACCGCGATTGAAATGGCCAAGACTTCGGTCCGCAAGGCCAGTCTCGGAGGAGCGCGAGCGGTATTTACCCCTGCTGCGAAGAGCACCCAGGACGATCCGAAGTTCGGCTAGGTGCGGCAGATGCTGGAGGTACCAGACCAGGATGGGATTATGCCAGTGCCCCGGCTAATCCGCTTCAGGAGAAGCGTCCCACTACCGAAACAAGCGTTCTATCAGATAGAGCTATACACCCACAGGCAGTATAACCTGTAGGATGACGCCACATCAAAGGGGAATAGGAGTCATACCTGTCGCCCTAGGGGTGGTCGCGGTCATTGTGGTTGCGGCTGCGGGCGTCCTATTCTTCACAGACCAGTCGACAAATCTCACAACCACATCGACCAACAGCTCGCCTTCGACGGTTTGCGAGGTACAAGTCGAAGGTGCTGGCGTATTCCTCCAGGTAATCTCAGATTCGACCCAGCAACCCCTTCCAGGGATCACCGTCCATGTCAATCCCACGGCGACCTCATGCTACGGCATCGTCAAACCTAGCGTCGCCGACTATACGACCAACGCCACAGGCTGGATAGCCATAGACGTGAGCAACACGCCGGCGAACGTGTACTTCCAGGCGTCCCTTGTGTACGCAGGTCGAACGTACAGCTTCAACCTGCCACAGGGCCCACTCGACACGACCAATGCGACGCTTCGCCTGCCCTCAGGGAATCTGAGCATAAGCCTGTGCAATACAATGGCAACGTCTAACCCTTGCAGTCCGTACACCACATCAACCACATCGCCGCAAGGCGCGTACACAACAACGACGACAAGTGCGTCCACGTAGCCCGCTGCTGCGCCCCAAGACTGAGAAAGCCGCATGCAACGCACCGGAGAGTATCCATCCATCTGAAGCACAAGAAGCGGACCGAGCTCAGGCTGACGGTTCAGGGTCGTAAGGCCATCCTGGAGAAGGCGTGAGGCGACCAAAGAAAAGATGGCGAGTGGGCGGCGGCAGCCAGGAGAAGCCTCAGGCAAACCACGTAGAACCAGTACCGAAAGGGACGTTCGACCCGATGGTCATACACCGGGTCAAAAATCTAAGGACGCTCTGCGCAACTTGTCACTCTAGGCTATCGCGAACGCCCTCTTCTTGAGGTCTCTTCCGGGGTAGCCTGCGCTCTCTGACTTCGTTCCGCATGCTCCTTGTCCACCTGTAAATCAAAACAGCAACGACAAGGGCGCCAGCCTCGACAACAAGCAAGGGCATCCAAACCAGACCAAGCAGGGCAACAGCTATCCCACTTGGAAGCAACACAAGCAACAATAACAACGGTACCAACAGGGTATCCCCCTGCGCCGCCTCAATCTCGCCTTCCTTGCTGACATGATACGTCGACCTCTTACCGCAACTGCGGCAGGGAACCGAGAATCTGTGCGGCCCATACCTGTGAATCGACCCGGAAGAATCTGGGTCACTAAGGCTGTTCCACTGAGAGTAGTTCAGGTCGAACTCATGCCTGCACTTCGGGCATTTCAGGTGGTATTCAGTCACAAGACATCTCCTTCGAACCGTACAAATCTCCATCGAACTAGTTACGTCTTTCCATTAGCATTCAGCCAGGCTAACACCTCTGGTCGAAGGTGCTTGAATCGTCTGTCCCCGTAAAAGAGGAAAGTACGAATCCATGCATCTGATGCACAAGTGGAGGACGGAGGACGTTGGGGTGCAAGCCCGGTGATGGGAAACTATCACGCCGGGTTTGGGAGGGAGGCGACGGGCGACGCATGGTCGAGGACGCTTTGGGCTCAGATGCCTTGACTCGGGACGACCAGCCTGGCGGCCCCCGCGGGACTCTCTTCGAGCTCCGGTGAAAGTACGAGGTTACCAAGGGAGATTCGCCGGAGCTGCCCCTTTGGCGCAGGTACCACGCGACGTACTCGGTGCAATCCGCAAGTCTGCTAGCCTCGTGGCGTTGGCTAATGGGGCCCGGGAATCGCCCGGGGGGTCGAACAAGGTGGTACAGGGGGTTGGATTGGGCCACGAGCAAGATTGTTATCGGCTTGATTTCCTCTGCCCGCGCGTCACAGGATTCGCTTAAGGAATTGACTGCGTCCATTCCAGCCCATTAGACACCCTAGTATAGGAGCTAATCCAGGGTAAGCTCCAGCCCGGTATACCGTTCGAGCCCGCCGCGGCTGTAGCCAGAATGGAAGCGGTCGTCAGAGCGGTGTCGGTGGGGTTGGACACGCCTCTGGGGTCAGCATGGGAAATTGTATTGGTAGGAGCCTGTCGTAGCGTGCACGCCTAGGACTTGGCCGTAGCATGTTCCGCTTGCGACCGCTTGCGTGCTGGTAGCCATACTACCTACCACACCTACGGAACCGTAGAAGCCAGATGGATGCTGCGGCGGACAACCGCCGGTCGGACAAGGACTGACGGTTGCACTGGTGACGGTGGGCGGGGCGCTGATGATCGGCCAGCAGGCTGTGGAACATGTGAGGTTCGACCTCCAATGGACGGTGACGGTGTAGTTCTGGCCGCCCGGGAGCGATACCGCATACTGCCCGGCTGCGTTGGGAATCGCGGTTATACTGACCCCCGAGGACGATGTAAAGACAATCTGAGAGGATGTGGATGTTGGCGTTATTCCATTGGCCCAGCCAGTTGCGAAAGTCCCGTAGACCAACACAGGGTCGTGGGACAATGTGCCTGATAGGCCGACCAGTTGGCTTTGCTGATACACTGCCACGGAGCCCAACAGAATCACCGTTGCAAGCAGGATGCTTATCACGACCAGGTATGGTCTCTTGTCTGAACTCTTCACCTTGACTTTGACGGCATGCTCGTCGTTCCCGGCGCTCCTCGTGATGTGTATCATCCTCACAGCCTCCTTTCCTTGGTCGGTAAGGACGTAAGCTCCTTCTTGATTGGAGGCCACGAGATGGGTGAGCTTCCCTAGGTGAAAGCTGAGGAGGCCGCTGCTCTCTATCCCGACCCTCCTCTTCAGCTCGGAGAAGCCCATCGGGCGTTCTTCAAGGGATTGAAGGATGGCAAGCCTGGTGTGATGCCCAATGGCTTCGAACAGTTCCGCCCTGGAAACGTCGAATTCCCCTTCGCCTGTGCTCGTGGTTCTCTCCTCGGCGATGGCATTCTTTTGGTGGGGTAATATTTCCTCTTTCGTTGACCTGCTAAGGACATGCAATAATTGCAAGGTCAACCATTGACGACCAGGTGAATTGAGACAGTCTTCCCGAGGACAGCCCTCCAGCCGATGGCTGGCGGGCGGCGGCAGCCGGGAGAACCTACAGATCTTGCCTGCGGACTGTCATAAGAGACTATCAGAGACTGACCGGTCCGCTTTGTGGGAAGCGTTCTGAGCAAAAGAACTATACACCAAGCAGTTCCCATGGCTAACCAATGGCGCAGTGGCGAAAAGCCATCAACTTCGTAACCACGGCCCTACTCGTCGTCGTAGTGTTATTGGCCGGCTCGCTGGCCTTCATCATTGTGACGCCGCAAACGCTGACGCACACAGTCACGCATACAATAACCAAGACGGTGGTCGAAACAAGCAGCACGCCGACGTACTGCATCCAAAGCGGAATCCATGGAACTCTCTATGTGCGCGTAGTCACTGACAGCGCAGACCAGCCTGTGGCAGGAGCCAACGTCACCGCCACCATAACCAACTATTGTACCCCTGACTACAAGATCAACTTGGGCCTGACCAACTCCACCGGCTACTCTAGTGGAGTGGTTTGGACTGGTAACTTCGTCGTAAGCGTATCATACGCAGGCACAAACTACACGTTTCCCGCATCAACCTCCGCTGCGGTCAGCCTTGTGACCCTCAGCATCCCTTCAGGCATCGCAACAGAGCATGCGATCGCATGTTCTGGCCTTGGGTGCCCGCCCGGCACCACATCTAGCACCACTACCGTAACTGCAACTTCTACCACCTACACTACAACTGGATGAGCAACATCGTTCCCGCAACGTAAGGACCAAGGTGCATCTGTAATCATCCATCTGATGCACAAGAAGAGGACGGAGGACCTGGGGGCGAAAGCCCGGCGATCCGAAAGCTATCGCGCCGGGTTTGGGAGTGATTCGACGGGCGAGGTGCGCTTCGCCCACCACATCACTTGGTCGTAATGGGACTCGCCTCCTTGTCAGCTCGTCTGTACCGAGTGCATACGCGGAAGGAACGAGCAACGTATCACTGACGTATCCCCGCATCAGTCTAACTTGGTGCCAACCGCAAGGAAGAACGGGATCGCCCCAAAGCTCGCGTCTTCCTCCTTGGCGGACTGAGATTTCTTCAGCAATTGGATTCGCTTCTTGGTCTTGGTTCTCCATCGGGCCAGGTTCCGATCAATCGCATCCTGGGCGATGCCGCCGGCCCGGAGCGCCCGGTTTTGGTCGATCCTCTGGCTTCGGTCGAAGGAATACTTCAGATTGTCCTCTAGAACCCTTGCGTGGGCCTTGGCCGGCGTCCGAGCATCCGAGGGAACCATGAGCAGGTAGAACGTCCCTTCGATGATGAAATTCTTCAGGCCAGCCGCATGAAAGAGTTCCGGTAGCCTCCTCCCGATGGCCCAGTCCTGGCCATACATCCTCCGCCGTCCCCGTATCTGCCCTTCCAGCTCCCTTCTGTCTTCTTTGTCAGATTCAGGGTCTTCGGGGTCGTACCACCCCCCCATCAGGAAGTCCGGCTCCTCGCTGCAGACCCTCCCCCCGACTTTCACGCTTCGTTTCATCTCCTCTAGGGCGGAAACAGGTGAGCTGAGGTGCATCAGCATTGTTCGGCAGGTCGCAAGATCGAATGACCCCGTACGGAATGGGAGGTGGTAGGCCGAAGCCTGCACATAGTCTATCGGGGGCCCATCGCTCTGATTGAGCGCCATCGCCAACAGGTCCCGGTTCAAATCGGCCCCCACGATCATGGGACGCTTGCCCAGCCGGGCGACCTGATGGGAGACGAAGCGAGTAAAGAAACCCGTCCCGCACCCCACGTCCAGCATCACCCTGATCGCATCTGCTTCGTCCGGCGATAGCAGCGACCTGTAGTAGGCGAGCAACCATGGCTTGGCTCTGTACTCCCTCGTGATCATCCTCCTTCCCTTGACAAGGTCCTTCGGCTTCCAACGGCGAAGCTGGTACTCGGCTTCCAGCCTCTCGCTGAACTTCTTCGGACGTTTCGGCTGTCTGAGACTCAATTCGCCGGTAGCCCGAAACGGGCCCGGCCGTTATAAAGAACCTAGGCCATAACGCGATAAGAAAGACGCCAAAGCTGCTTGAATTACGCGCGATCTTGAGCTTAGCGTAGCCCAAGGCAAGGAAAAAGAAGAAAGAAGCACCAAGAGCCCAGGAAATGCGACAACTCGAGACGGTCTCAATAGATAAAACACTTAGACGCGATGGAGAAACGCTATGAAATATTCGATGTTAAGAGGTCCACCGCACATGGCACAGCGGGAGAACAGTGGAGTACCCAAGCCAGGACGCTGTCATTCAACTGCACGAGGGGATTATCAGACAATCGGGCGGTGAACAGGGGTTTGTGAGCGCGTCGAACTTGGCGTACGTGCTGGAGACCTCTCAGGACATCGGTGAAGGTCTCCCCGAAGAGCAGGCTATTGCCCGCAAGGGAGGTTACCTGCTCTTCAATCTGGTCAACTTGCACCCCTTTCTGGACGGCAATAAGAGAACCGCCTTCGAGGTGACCAAGACGTTTCTGAATCTCAATGGCTGGGATTTCAGTCCTACTGAGGAGAACGCGTTCTCCATGCTGAAGTCTGTCTCTTCGGGCGCGACGGACGCCCAGTCCACCGAAGGCTGGGTAGGAAGGAATTTAAGCAGACGGAGGACTAAGAGGTAGTATGGCCAAGCAGGTACAGGCCCGTAGTCAGAAAGAGATAGACGAGGAGTTCCTAGCCTTGGCTGATGCGAATCTGAAGAAGGATCAGAAGCTTCTCAAGAAGTTGGCTGAAGCATAGGTTTCGTGCGACTGGCAGTGGAGCGAAGCCACATAATCGCAGTTAAGCTTGATTTGGAACGAAATCGGAAAACAAAGCTTGTTCTGGGCTATTTCCAAGGTGGGCCGGAAGGGATGCAATTAATTAATTAAGCGAATCCTATTCAGGTCGGTCATCGAATCCATCAGCAAACGCGGCGTGAGTAGCATCTTTGGGGCAAACATGAAACAGTATCTTCGAATGAGCACGTATCTGGTTCGACCGTCGGCTCCAACACTCTTGGCACCATTCGGCAAGTGTCATTCTGACCAGAAGAATGGCAATCTGCGAAAGCCATTCGGAGATGCTGTGAAATCGCTGGCAAACAGCAGACTTATATTGATGTATATTCTAAATTTGGCGGGTCAAGAAATGTCGCAACGGAAAGCAACGGCATTCGCTGTCGTGGTTGTGCTTTCTTTGGTGTTGTTTGGTGCACTGGCCTTTGGAGTGCGCCCTGCTTCCGGCAGCAACGCCCCATCATATGCGACATATTCGTACTCCAATCTTACCTACGTCGGCGTGGCCTACTCGGCCGTGCTCCTAAATCAAACTACAATCAGAGCAAATTCGAACACGGTGATTCATCTCGTTTTTGAAGTGAACTCGCCAGTGTCAGGTAACATCTTCTTTGCAGTCGCCCCTGCATGGTCACAAGTGGGCGTTGGATTGATGGAACGAGGAGAGGTTCCCACCGCCTTCTCAGGCGACGCCGGGAACTCATCAGCACCATCCGTCATTCAAGTCACCACAAGCTATCCCGCGGGAATGGTCCTCCACAATCCCGCTGGGATTATGACAGTGGTAATTACCCTGCATAACGTAGGTCAGGGAACTATTCCCTTCATCGCTCAATTCTATCAGAATCAACCCGAGCCAAGCGTTCCTGGAGGTATAGACTACGCCGGAGTGAGCGTCCCATTTCAGATAGAGGTATCAGGTTAATTGGTTCGTTCCAAGTTTGTGCCATTCCTTGCGGCGTATGTGGTGGCCATGATTATTGTCCTTCCCACAGTGGGACCTGTGGCAGCAATATCCAACTCAAAGAATGCACCCTTTAGTGAAATGACATCCTACCCAGGGTTCCAATGCGTCACATACTCGGACCCATATACCAATTACGAGTACTGCTCGTTCGGGCAGTTTAGCGGGAGCGCACAGCAAATGTCGACCGTGACGAAATACACCTTGGGGATTGGGGTTTCGGTGCACTCCGTGCTCTACTACGACACAACTGCTTCATCAGCGCCTGGCGTAATGTGGAGTGGCACAACGAATATCGAGCTTGGGCAGGCATTCAGTCTGTCGGGATTAGTGACCGCCACATTCAACGGGCACGCCGACGCGTCCGTGGCCGCTGGATGGGATTACACCTACACCTACTGTACCAACAGCAATTGCTTCACGAACACTTACGAATATACCAACGTTCTTTTCGACGCTGTTAACGCCGGGGGCGGTGGAAGGTACACCTGCAACAACTGTGCCTCGTATTACTACATCTATAACGTAGGGGCAGGCAATGCTTACGCGGGCGGGGGAACTCGGACTAACGCATTCGCAGAACCCTATTGTGATAGCATTGCGTGCTACTATGAGACTGGAACTAGCAACTTCTATAGCAGCTCGTCATACTACGACAACATCTACAGCATACTAATCGCTACTTTCTAAGACTGTAGCGTATGCCATTCTAAGACATAGAGTCGGCTCGCAGTCAAATGGTCACGATCCGTGGTGTCTTGCCTGAACATTGCTGGGGTGAGAGATATATATTGCATGGGCAATT
>JAJZKY010000125.1 GCA_021803885.1 Planctomycetota bacterium | reverse complement strand
AACCTCGGTAAGCCGCTGTT
This sequence comes from Planctomycetota bacterium, assembly GCA_021803885.1. Next base: position 10,012 of record JAJZKY010000125.1, on the reverse strand, counting down.
TTTGCTTATGGTGGCATTACTCGTCGGCATCTCCGCTTTGCCGCCATGCTCGCCGGCGGGAGCGGCAGCGGTAGTCGCTCAACCGAATAAATCCACCAAGCCTGCCATCAAATCCGCCGAAATCCCCCTGAATTGCCCAGCGAAATTCATCACCGCCATGATCCCCGATGGCCATGGCGGCGTATGGGTGGCTGGCGAAGATACCGGCATTTACCACGGTACAATGAGAATTCGGTTGCCACGCTCCACTCAAAAAGCCGCGGCCGGTAATCGCGTTTCCGATCACCTCCGCATCCACGCAGCATGGGCGGCATCTAACACATCGGATTCACCGGGGTTGATAAGCAATTCCATCACCGCATTATGCGTGGATGGTAAGGGCCGCCTTTGGGCCGGGACCAATCGCCATGGCGTATGCGTGTACAACGGGAAAAAGTGGGCACATTACGGCATCCTCACTGGGCCGATCGGATGTCACGTTTATGCAATTGCGTATGACCGGTATGCCAATCAGGTTTGGATGGCGACGGAAAATGGAATCAGTATTTATCAGTGCGGTGGCGAAAAAACTGGGGGCGCGGGTGTCCTCACCCGCATCAATAGTCTTCCGCGTTATCCGGCGCATACGTGGCATTACATTACCGGCATAAATGGATTGCCGGCGAATCCGGATGCCATTGGATTTGATTCCAAAGGAACGGCTTTCATCGGAACCCAGTGTAATGGGATGGTCGTCGCGACGCCGAAGGCGGCGAAATATTACAGTTCCAACATTAACAATCCATTCGCGGTTCATACCGTTCAATATCAATTGCGATTTATCACCGGGCCTTGGCGTTTACCCAGCACATCGCGAAGTTTCGGCTTGCCGAGCAATTTAATTGATTCGGTCATGGTGACGGGGAATAATCACATTTATGTCGGCACCGATCTGGGGCTGGCGGTAAGTTTGGATGATGGCAGGACATTCCGTTATGAACGCGGTGCGGATTACGCCGCCAAAGTGCAAGGATTATGGCATCCACCGGCGGGGTTTTATCCGCCGTCACAGACCGTGCTTAATAAGTTGTTGCCGGGGGATCATATTACAAGCGTGGCGCAAGATGCCGCCGGGAATATCTGGCTGGGCACTTGGCGGAATGGTTATGAAGTGGTGAATCCCCAAAATGGCCAAAGTTACAAGAGCGAAGATGATCCCAAGTTAAAGAACACGGATCAATATATCAGTGAATTGTGCCCGGTGAATATCGGGGTTGCGAGGGGGCATAATGGGGGCGCGGGTGTCCCCACCCGCCAAGCTGCATTTCGTCCGCGACAGCTCATGCTGATCGGCCGCAACGGCTTCGCCGTGTCGGCGTTTCCGAAGATATTCGATAAGCCGATTTCGAAAAGTAGGCATCACTTCATTGTCAAGAATAAAACACATCGATATATTTCGATGTTACCTTTACCTGCGGTGCCGCCAACGCGTGTGCAACTTGACCGCATTGTAGGCAAAATAAGGCGTCTTCCAAGGTCAGCAATTCGTGTTGTCTATTCGGGTACAGATTGGGTCACGCAGGGCGACTGGGTGGGACGTTATGGCCGGCAGAATGCCATTCTATGCGCTGCTGGTGGATGGACAGATGATGGGGTCACATGGGGGCATGCTTTTGTTGTCCAGCCACTTCTCGGTCTTCATGCACGGCGCGGTGATGGGGTACGTCGCTGGATTGAATGGCTTACGACCACGAATCCACGTTCCTTATACGATCCGTGGATCGGCGCTCGAACTGAGGCTGAATGGGATGACCATGGGGAGACATATCCGTACACGTGGAGCAGTCTTGGAATGCCGATTGTCGTGAAGCTTCCGCCGGAAAAAGCGGTTTATCGCGTATCCATTTACTTCTTCAATAAGGATGGCCATTTCGGAAGCAATCGTGATCGGGACTATCTGATTAGAGCAGGCTTATTACCGAGTGGTTCAAATGCGCTAGGCCGATTTCATCCAGTCACAATAGCAAGGGTTGCATCATTCTGCAATGGAGTATATCAGCGATTTATTATACGCGGCCCCGGTGTCTATCTATTCTATGTTAATCGGAATTTCAGCCTGAATACCTGCGTTCCAGGTTTCTTCATTGACCGCCTGCGTGGTAAGCCTCTGGGGCACAACCAGGAACCGCCACCTGGGATGGGAAATGTTAAGTATGCTGCACCGAATGCTTTGATTCCATTAAATGCTAATCACAACTTATCTGCAGCAGTATCTCTTTGGACTACGGCTCGCCAACATCTTTTTTATCCTGAAATATCACGTGATGCTGAAATATTAGCTTATAGGACAGCATCTGCATCCGGAGCTCCCGGTAATCTATTGCGCCGTTGGCGTTGGTATCTTGAAATATGGACGCCCGCAGACCGTAGTCGTTTCAGCCGGGCTATCCATATGGGTTTTGCGAGTTTCCGGCGGAGGCAGGAACGCAGCTCTGCGGCGATTGCCGCAGAGCAGGCTGCGATTAAAAAGGGCATCAAAACATATGTTTATCGTGGAAGATGGGCGAACCCCTAATAAGGAGAAATTCATGAGAATTCAGAAATGTTTTCAAAGGTTCACTATCCCGCTGGCATTGATCCCCGGCCTGTTACTCGGTGCCGTGGTGACTTCAGGCGCGACATTGCAGGTTACAGCGGATCCAACGAATCCTCCACTCATTAACGCTGGGGAGGGAGACTCGGTACAATTGCATTCCAAGCTCCTTGCCACGCAAAGCAATGAGGAGAATCTGGTCGTGACCCAAGAATACTGGAATATCACAAGTGTAAGTGTCAGCTCTGATGACGTGAATTGGACGGTCATATGGACTGGTAATGCCGCAACTGCAAGCGGGCTTGGTTTCTACGCTTCACTAACTCCGTCAGATCAGGATGCGACATTACAATGCAACTTCACTAAAGATGGATTTTATATGGTGGATGTGGTGGCAACGGCCAATTACACTCAGACCATCAACGGTGTGCCACAAGCGGAGGGGCCAATTTCTAGTAAACCTGCCGCTACAAACCACGCAGTGGTCGATGTAACTGCTATTACTGTGGCTACAGCCAACGGCGCCACAAAGACCAACATGACACAGGATTATCCTAATCCTGGTGATCAGGATTGGGGAATCGTCAAGGTCGCCAATACCTCTGTCATTATGCAGGTTACAACCTCTCCGGGCACAGATCCTGTCTGGAAGCAGGTGAAGTGGCAGGGTGGGTCGGCAGTTGTCGGCCATGATGATGAGCAGTCCTATTCCGCAGCGGTATCACAGGAGTACAAAATCAAGCCCACGATTAGTGGCAAGGGCCTTGAGCATACACTGAATCTTTGGGTGATCTGGGCAACGATTACGATTGATAGTTCGGGTACGGATCCAACTGGATCGCCCGCATTCCCGCCGGGGCAGGATGGGGGCCAATCCCTAGGTATTCAATATAATTCCGCAAAAAATGGCGTTGCCTTCAATAATTGCCAGATAGCTCTAATGACTCCGAGTGGTGTCCATAACGTAGTTTCCGGTGGTTGCGTGATGAAACAGGATCGAATATCGCATGATTTTGCAAACGGGGCTCCAAATCCCAGCGACTTCAACACGACATGGGTATCTGATGGCCCACAAACAGACTACTATACGACTAAACCAGACTCAGCTGAAAAGGTTTATGCGATCGATGGGCCGGATGATGGGGCCTATGCAACAAAGTCCTACGATACGTATAATAATTTCCGTGACCGCATGGAATGGAATGGTACCCCCTGTGCCGATTACGCTTATTGGGATTTCCAGGGCGGCTGGAATATTGCCAAGAAGCCCCAGATATATTTTGCGTCCGGTGGTACCGGACAGATCACTCTTCCCGCAACTGATCCTGCGGGATCGGTGAACTGACACGTTACGATGTGAAATAAATTGGTGGATAATAAGGACTTATAATATGAGAATCGCAATCATACTAACGGTTTGCTCTTTCATCTTGATGGAAGCGACGATTGGTGGCTATTCGCTGGCAACACCCGGGGCCATATCAGTTACGACCTTCGGAGCGGTGGCGCGCCTTCCATCATATGGCGAAAGACGAACACAACGTTGTGTTCACAATATTGGAATAAGGCGCCATACGCTTGAATCACTCCTTATCCGGGAGTCCGGACCAGCAAAGCCCAACGCTAGGGCCGCGATTTACTTACTTGGCCTTTATCGCATGTCGAGCGCGGCTCCCCGCTTGGTGGAAGAGATCACTTGTTTCCCGCTGGGGGAGGTTGTGAGACCACTACCTCTAGTATATCTCGGACGGCCTTTTCCCGCAGTGAACGCCCTGATATCGATTGGAATGCCCAGTGTCCGTGCCATTATCAAGATTCTTCCCCAGGAGGCAAATCCGCTGCGCCGAAAATTGATGGTGCGGGTGCTTATTGGCGTAGAAGGCAATGCCGTAACGCGGTTTCGGTTGGAACGGGCAATTGCCAAGGCCCCGAATGCGATAGTGAAGGCCAACCTCGCTGCCGCATTGGATGATGTTCCTGCGTCCTCGCATTGATGCAACGCAGGAACCGTCAACTGTGTTCCGAATGGGTATCCGAAATTTGAGAATCTCTCCGGGCCATGGCAGGTGCGGTTCGGGTTGCCGTTCATTTGCCACGGCCAGCGGGAGCGCCGGGATCGTTCATGCTGGCCGGCATGGATTCCACATTGAGAATGGCCACCCGGCAGGCGGCACTGATCCATTATCCCTACGCCAGATTTCTGCGCTATGACTGGAGTACCCAGGGGGATTGGACGGCGCGCTATGGAAGAGAGTTCGGAATACTCTGCTCGGCGAATTTTGATCTAAGTTTTTACTTTTCATCCCCTGATTATGCTACGAACGTGGACGCCTTCTGCGGCCCGCACCATCGCAGTAAATTTGAAAGCATGCGTGAATGGGAGATGTGGGCGGATACCGATAATCCCAAGGCTCTGTACATCCCACAATTGGGCTATCGGCGATGCACAGTTTGGGACGACCATGGGGAGACCTATTCCACGGATTTTCAGGGGCCGGACTTATGGCTGCGTGTACATCTCAAAAAGCCAGGCATTTATCGCCTGAGTTTGTATTTCTTCAATAAGGATGGCTATTTTGGCCCCAATCGTCAACGCGATTTGCTGGTGGAGGTTTATCCGCTGGCAAGGGAGTATTGGCGAGCCATGGCCCGGCCCATTCTGTCGGCGATGGTGTTTCCCAGGAACCCCGCAGCGCTGCAATGGGCCCAAGCCGCTATGGCGTCCACCCCTTTGGCGGTGGCGCGGGTGGTGAATTATTGCAACCCGGTATACACACGCTTTGCCGTTGCCGGGCCGGGGCAATACATGGTACGCATTGTACGCGGTTCCAGCCTGAATACGGAGATCAGCGGAATATTTATTGACAAAGCCGACATGGCGCTACGCTTCAACGATCAATCCCGATTGCCATCGGGACTCGCGCTCAACGAACAACGATCAGCAACGCCGGGAGCCGGGAAAAATCGGGCGATGCTCTGCCTGTGGGGTGTCAATTATCGCGCCCCGGAAATGCCCATCAATTACACGCAAAGCGGCAAACTCGTTGACGCAGTCTCAACTTGGGACCTGGCCAAAAATGCCTTCGGCAACCTGGGCCTGGCCGCTCGCTGGCCAGCGCGGTTATTTGCGTACCGCCTTGCCGCAGCCAATCACGCCCCGAAAGCCCTGCTGGCCCGCTGGCGCTGGAAGCTGGATATCTGGACCACGCAAGACCGGAAGGTATTTGATGTCAACGTGAACAAAGCCTTCCGCGCCATGCTCCAACAGTGGAAAGGTCTGAAGCAATTCATGGCCAAAGATCACGATTTACAACCAAATTCAGGAGAACTGGGAAATGGATAAAATTAGATCGGTAACGAGGCCGTATAGGGCTCGCCGGCCGTGGCCGCCCCACAGCGCGCGGCGGTGGCTTAGCGCGGTTGCAGCGGCAATGTGTGTAATCTTGGTGGCGACCGGGGCTGTGATGGCGTTGACGTATGCCGGGCCGGTGACGGTAACGGCGAACATGGCCCCGTTTGCTCCGAACCCGGTTAAAGTTGGCAACGCCGCCACCTCAGGCCTTAGCGCCAATTATACGCCGCCGTCCGGCGTGCCCGAGGGCAACCTTTCGCCCCAATACGATTGGTCGGTATCGGTCGAATACAAAGCATTGCAAGCCGATTCCTTTGGCTCGCCACCGTCGGGAAGTTATACTGATTCCATAAGCCCAACGCAGCCTTCGCCCAGCTCAAGTGCGACGCTGACCTTCACGCCGTTGATCGCGGGCTACTGGCAGGTTTCAGCTTCTTGTGGAGTTACCGTTACGGACACCCAAACCAACCAATATTGGAGCGGCAGCGGCAACGCCGGCCCGGAGGATCTGACCAGCTACGTTCTACATATCGAATATGACTACGCAGGCATGTGGCCAGTGGTTGACAAGCAGACGCAAGACGTATGCGTAGGCGATGTGATCGGGGTTTTGGCAGCGTATGGGCCGTCGGATATGACACTGCAATGGACGGTAAAGGGCTCTATTATTGCCGGATATGAGGCGGACAATAGCACCGCCAAAATTGACCCGGTGACGGCTTCAGCACTGACGCAACCCATGTTGGTTTTTGTTTGGATGGATACCGATGGTGGCCAGACAACGGACGAACAAGTTAAACTCACAGGCACCATACCTCAGCCGCAGGATTCACCATCTGTCTACACAACATTCAACGTATATCGACCACAGCCAACGTTTAACACACAATATATAGGGGCAATTGCTCTTGTGTCGGATACGCTCTACGATGGGGGGGCACCTAATGGCGGGTATTCTCCCGGGATAGAATTCGACTACAGCATTCCAACGTCAAAATTCGGAAGTACGACAAATTCGCTCGAAACTGTTCAAATTGTGAACCAGGCAACAGTGGAAACGCAACAGCTAGACACCGTTTCCGGTGCCACCTCAACCTTCGAATACACCATCCCCAATGCTGGCCTTGCAGGGCCGTTGTTGGACACCTCGTTTCCCTATGGCAACGCAGGAACAAATGGGGGCTACGAATATACCAACGATTCCCCTGATTATACTGTCAACCCATTGGCTAACACCACGGGCTTTGGGCCGGGGTCGTGGCAGACGGTTTACGTTGAAGTAACGGAGGGCTTTACACACAACCTTCTTTTTCTTCCAGAATATTCGGACGCAGGGCCGGCAATCTACGCTCCCCTTTCCCAGGTGTCTTGGGGATGGACGGCGCGGGCTAGCAATGGTGCCAATGGCTTTTCGCTGCAGAATGCGTCCAAAACACCGGCGACTCCACCAACGGGATCAGACCTCTCGAGCCTACCCGTTTGGAATCATAATGCCCAACCAGCCTGGAGCACTCCGTCGTGGAGTTACGTTGGGCCGTAAGAAAATCGGTTATACGCACCGGTCTGGCTGTGTTGCGATAAACCATGATTTGGATATTCGTTATGTTATGCGCCCTGCAAGTTTCTGATTCTTGGCGAACACGACATTTACGCCGGCTGTCGGCATTTATTCTGTGCGTATGTACGATCGCTCCGGGATCTTTCATAAATTGCCGAGGCTTTCCATCAACTGGCACTCACACCCCATTGCGCAGAATCGTCCCACGACAGATAGCCACTAACTTCCACGGTGCAGCCATAACCATTAAACCGGAACAGGGCAGACTTGCCATAAAAGCTACAATCACCAACAGTGGGAGGTCGTCCTTATTTCTGTTTCAAGGCGGATTCGACGGCTGGCACGTATTCGCATTCGATGACAAGGGGCGATCTCTCCAGCGAATACGCGACCAATCTGCATTTACGGGCGTTGTGCGATTTCGCGCCGGGGCTTCGACAAGCCATATCTTTACGCTTGCCCATTACTTCCGCTGGCGGCCAGCTAAAGCGGAGCCAGACCAGTTAGGAACAACAACGCACGCGGCCAACGGTGGCGAAAAACCGCCGATTGCAGGGACGTTCTACGTATATGTCATGAGGCAGGTGGCAACAAAGACAGCTTCAGCATTTGTAAAATCGCCAATCCTAAAACTGGAACTTCGCCCAGGCGCAGCCCCTGCATGGCGTGAGGTCAACGTCATCCCCCACCCCAAAATTCGTCGGACCGCCACGCACGTTTTGCCGCCGCTTCCCGCCGCATACCCGATACCCGGCACCGGTCCGATAGTTACGCTCGCTACGATCGACAGGGCAGTACATGCCGGCAATATGCAGGAGGTTCAGCAGCTTTGCTGCCATGAACCCACGACTCCGTTTTATGTAGCTGCGGCCCAAGCGGCTGTTGATGCAAAGCAAGTTTGCGCGATTGTACAAAAGAAATTTGGCAAGGCGGCAGCGATATCGCTCAACCAGTTTCTCACGTCAACTGGCTCAAGTCCGGATACATTCTCGCGCTTTGTGCGCGAGCTCGATCCTCGCTCACTGCGGATTACCCATGGCACGGCAACCGTTGGTGTAGTTTATTTTCACTTGGGCAAGTTTGTGCGCGTGCCGTCATTTAAATTTTGTTTTCGGCGCATTCACGGGCGGTGGTTATTGGATTCGCGGGCCACGATGGCTACAGCGGGCATTGCTAATAAGATGTATCGCTTAAATGTCGGAAATGCCTTACGAAAAGCGAGGATATTCGCGTCTCTGTCGAATAAGCTTGCTGCCGGGCGTTTTGCCACCCTTAGCGAATTCCAACACAAAGTGGATCAGCAGCTTGCCGAAAACAGCGAGCGATTTATGGCGCGCGTAAAATTCCACCCGGTTCACCGCTCCGGGCCTCAAGCAGTAACGGTTCAGGTGCCGCAAAAAAACTACGGTTTTTCCGGTGTGCGCATGACACTCATGGGCAACCCCAATCAAGCCACGGTTATTGCAATAATCAAAAATTATGGACGCCACACAGTTACGCTTTGGAATGGAGGTGTTTTTGGCTGGTCGTTATCTGCATTTGCTTCCGATGGCCGATCGTTGGCACCCACAAGCCACCAACAATCTCTTTGGCGAGCGTCCGCGCCGGCTCAGCTGCATACCAGTCTCACCCCCGGCGCGTCCCTTGCCAAGCACTTTCATGTCAGGCACTTCTGGATGATACCGCGTACGGGGACGTTTTATGTCTGCGTTCGCCGATTCGTAACGCTCGGTGGATTTGGCGGATACGTTCAGTCGCCTGTTTTGAAGCTGGTCTTGAAGAAAGGGCCACGTCTTGTTTGGAAAACGGTGCAGACCATGCCGCAGCCGAAGTTTCGACCGCGACCATAGCCGACGACTCCTTTGGGCAGAATTATTCTGTTGCATCGAGCATACAAAAAGATGGCATTCGTCATTATTGATACGGACGGATGAGACCGGTAGCGTTACTGCTATTGGCACGCGTCGCCATGGCTCTGACTTATGCGGGGCCGGTGACGGTGACCGCGAAAATGGGATCATTTTCGCCCAATCCTGTGGAAGTTAATGTAACCGTTCACGGGCCAAAATCTCCGTGAAATCAGAGAAATAATGTGGAATCCGGATATTGTTAGGCATAAAAATCCACGGAAGTTGAGGTCAGGAGGGTTGAAAATGGCGTTTTCCAGCTGATTTCGCCACTTCTTGCCCGTGAACGGCTACAAGTTAATAAATCGGCCACAGCAAACCTTTCGGCCAACTACAATTCACCGTCGTGTGTGCCGGAGGGCGACTTTCCGCGCAGTACGATTGGTCAGTTGCCAATGTGCAGTACAAAGCTTTGCAGGCCGACGTCTTTGGCTCCGCTCCATCCGGCAGTTATACTGATTCCGTAAGCCTCCCGATACATCGGGATAAACTTTGTTGCCGTTTGAATGCGACGCTGGCGTTCACGCCGCTGATTGCGGGCTATTGGCAGGTTACCGTGCATTGTGCAGTTTTTGTGTTGGACACGAAGGAGGGCCTGTCATGGAACGACTACCCTGGGACGG
>JAJZKY010000124.1 GCA_021803885.1 Planctomycetota bacterium | reverse complement strand
TGTGGGGCATATAGATACACGTCCCCGCGGTAGTGAGGAGATTCTGTGAATGGATGGAAATGTCTCGTGCTCGCTGGGTCTTGTATCGGAGCGCGCTTCAGTCGGAATGATTTTCTGCCTTGTATCAGGGCACGACTTCAGTCGGAATGATTCTCAGCCTTGTATGATGGCACGCTTCAGTCGGAATGATTTTCGGCCTTGTATGATGGCACGCTTCAGTCGGAATGATTTTCTGCCTTGTATCAGGGCACGACTTCAGTCGTGCCGTACATGGCGCAAAACAGATGGGCTTTAGCCCCTGAGTACTGCTGTTCGAATCACTTCCATGAATCGAATTGTTGAATGAACTTCAGACTCAGGCGCAGCCAGGGTGGCATAGAGCCATGCCCGCGTCACGGTAACGGCGAAAATGCCTTACCCCGCCACGATCATGCCTGCCGGCAACGCCCGGAAATACGCGATCGTCTCGCTCAGCCCCTGGTCGAGCGAGATACCCGGCTCCCACCCCAGCAATTGCCGCGCTTTCGTAATGTCGGGGCGGCGGCGCGGAGGATCGTCCTGCGGCAGCGGCTCAAACCGAATCCTGCTGGCCGACCCCGTCAGCGCGATGATGCGCCGAGCGCAGTCGAGTACCGTATTCTCCGCCGGATTGCCCAGATTCACCGGCAGCGCTTCCTCGATGCGTGAGAGTCGAACGATCCCTTCGATCAGGTCGGTCACGTAGCAGAAGCTGCGCGTGTGCGAGCCGTCTCCGTAAACCGTCACATCCTCTCCGCGCAGCGCCTGCATCACGAAATTCGAAATCACGCGCCCATCGTCGGGATGCATGCGCGGCCCATAGGTATTGAAGATCCGGACCAGCCGCCCATCGACATTGAAATGCGCGCGATACGCCATCACCGCCGCCTCGCCGAACCGCTTGGCCTCGTCGTACACCGACCGCGGCCCCACCGGATTGACATGGCCCCAATACGTTTCCGGCTGGGGATGGATTTCCGGCGTTCCGTAGCACTCGGAAGTGGACGCATGCAGCACTTTCGCACGATACTTGCGCGCCAGCTCCAGCATGTTGATCGTCCCCTGCGATCCGACGCGCAGCGTCTCGATGCCAAGCCGCATGTACTGGGGCGGGCTGGCCGGACAAGCGAAGTTGAAGATGTAATCGACCGGACCGGGATCGAAGAACTCGCAGATGTCATGCTCGATCAGTTCAAAACGCGGCTCTTTGCTCCAATACGCCAGATTGCGGTAATGCCCGGTACAAAGATTATCGACGCCCACCACATGATGGCCGTCCGCCAGCAATCGATCCGTCAGGTGGGAGCCGAGGAAGCCGGCGGCGCCCGTCAGCAGCACGCGCATCTTCTTCTTCCTGCGCGGCGCAGCCGCAACCAGATACGGCGCGACTTTGCCCCCCTTCCGGCCGCCTCGCTCCATGAAGCCAACCCCGGCATCCGCTGCCGCCGGTTCCGGCTGCTCTGCCTGCCCCTCGCCGTCTCTCGCCGCCGCTCCAGGGCGTCCAATGCTCAGATACCGCAATCCCTGACGGACGACATCCTCGGGTGAGAACAGGTTCCGGCCATCGATCAAGAGCGGCTCGCGCAGCGTTCTCGACAAAAGTTCCAGGTCCAGCGAAACGAACTGTGGCCAGTCGGTCAGCACCAGCAGCGCATCCGCATCCCTGGCCGCGTCCAGTTCGCTTATCGCGTAGCGCATCGTGGCGCTGGGCCGTTGCACCTCCCGCGCGCGTTCCATGGCTGCCGGATCGTAGGCCGCGATCGTGCCTCCCTCCGCCAGAATCAACTGCACCATGCGCATTGCGGGAGATTCACGCACATCGTCGGTCCCGCCTTTGTACGCCAATCCCAGCACAGCCAGATGTTTGCCTTCGATTCCCCCTAAAGCTCCCCGCACTTTCTCCAGAAACCGCAGCGGCTGCAACTCATTGATCCGCTCGATGGCCCCCAGCAGGCTGAAATCGATCCCGTACTCCGTCGCCATCGAACGAAACGCCGTCAGGTCCTTGGGAAAACAGGAACCTCCATACCCAATGCCAGGATGCAGAAACTGCGTGCCGATCCGCTGGTCCATGCCGATGCCCGGCGCCACCTCGGTAATATTGGCGCCCACAATTTCGCAAAGATTGGCAATCGCGTTGATGAAGGAAACCTTCATCGCCAGAAACGCATTCGACGCGTGCTTGATCAACTCCGCGCTTTGCGGAGAGGTCCGCAGCAGCACGGGCGGCTTGGCGGGAAAGCGTTGTCCGGGAATTCTGTCCGGCTTCTCGTAGTACGCCCCGGACGTAAGCGGCCGGTACACTTCTTCGACCAGCGCCGCCGAGCGATCGTTGTTGCATCCGATCACAATCCTGTCGGGATGGAGAAAATCCGTCGCCGCGCTGCCTTCGCGCAGGAATTCCGGATTGGATACCACGTCGAACGTATCGCGCGAAACTCCGCAGCGTCCAATCAAGCCCTCGATCCACTCATTCGTGTACACCGGGACCGTACTCTTTTCCACGATGACCGTGTAATGGTCGATATTCTTGGCGATTTCCCTCACTGCGGACTCAATGTAAGAGAGGTTCGCCTTGCCGCCCCGCGCCTGCGGCGTGCCCACAGCAATAAAGATCAGCTCGGCCTGCCGCGCCGCCGCTCCCAGCTCGGTGGTGAAGATCACGTTGCGGTTCCCGTGGCGGGCCAGCAGTTCCGGAAGAAATTGCTCATGAATCGTCGCGCGGCCCGCCTGCAGCGCCGCCATTTTCACCGGATCGCTGTCCACGCACAGCACGCGGTATCCCATCTCGGCAAAACACAGCGCGGCCACCAGGCCGACATATCCAGAGCCCACAACGACAATGGGACGACTCAAATCCATTCTTTGACTTCCACCACGCAAAAGTCTTTCTCGGCCCAATATTGCACGATCATACCAGCGGCGCGGTCACGGCTTCCGGCGCAGGTCCCGCCTGCACAACCCGCCCGTGCGGCCAGCGACAGTCAGCCAATCCTCGAAGGGCCTCGATTTCTCCTGTTTTCCCGCAGGCAACCCATGGAATAGTTGTTCTATCTTTATCCTGGATATCTTGTATCCTTTTCCTACAAAGCTTCCTATTTTGGGCGCACTCCTGGAGGATTGACGTGCGACACAGCTTCCACCTACCCTCAGGGTACGCATTGCCAAAACGCTTGCGCGGAATTCGCTCCCTGTCCGGCGGCGCCAAGTTCGATCCATGCCGGGATTGCATTCCTGAGAAGGCGGCGGAGCGCAGTCATGATGGCAATTCGAGTACGTGGGGTGACCGGAAGATCATGAGCGCGGCGATCATGGCCGTGTCCCACGCAACTGCCGGGCGGAGCCGCCGCATCAAACCTTCGCGAAGCACGTCCCAACATAGAGGTTCCAGAACCATCTCCCTACAGCAACCTGACGCAAGAATGAATGAGCGGTCCTTCCTCGCATGAGTCCAATCGAAGACAACGCAGCGCGTCGAGAAGAGTTTAAGCCTCGATCCTTCCAGACCGGCGGCGGCTGGGTGACCAACGAGGAAGGAAACGCCCTGGCGGAAAACCTTCTCACTCTGCGCAAGCGGAAGTGGATCGTCCTGGCCTGCGTCTTCATCGGTACTGTTTTTGGCGTCATTCGCGCCGTCACCACCCCGAAAACCTACATCGCCGGAGGAACCATCCAGGTACGACCGGGCTCCTCCAATGAGTACCGCATAGGAAGTGGGTCTTCCGGCCCGCAGGATCTAGGAACGCGCCTGGAAACCGAAGCCGCCATCCTGCAGAGCGACTCGCTTCTGCTCAAAGTTGCCAAAGAGCTGAAGCTCGAAGACAATCCGGCGTTCCTCGGCCCCAAAGCCACCGTGACCCATGTCGATCCCAACGATCCCGCGATCCAGGACTGGATGATCGGCTTCCTCCGTGGCGGCCTCTCCATCGGCCGCATTCCCAAGACGGAGTTGATCGCGATCAATTTCACCAGCCTGTCGCCGGAACTGTCCGCCCGCGTCGTCAATACCCTCATCAACGACTACATCGAACGCAGCTTTCAGACCCGCTACGCCGCGACGCAGCGCGTTTCCCAGTGGCTGTCCACGCAACTGGATGACCTGAAACAGCAGGTAGAAAACGAGCAGGAAAAACTCGCCGAACTGCAAAGAAAGCTGGGAGTGCTCGGCTTCGGCGATCAGGCGCATAACTTGAACCTGGACACGCTCGACGACCTGTCGAAAGCGGCGGCCGATGCGAAAATCGCGCGGATTGTGTCCGAAGCGCGATACCGCATGTTGACCTCCATGAGCCCGGATCTGCTCGACGGCAGCCCGGAGGTGCTCGGTACCGGGGCAGGAACCTTGCTGGCGACCCTGCGCAACGGTCAGGCCACGCTGGAAGCTCAGTACGCGCAACTCATCTCTCAATTTGGACCCAATTATCCCGCCGTCAAACAACTCAAAGCGGAAATGCTGCAAAACCAGAAGGCCATCGACAAGGAGCAGACGCGCGTGCTGGCGCAGTCGAACAACGCCTTTCGCGCCGCCTCCGTCAATGAGGACATGACGCTGCAGGTGCTGCAGGAAGAGGAAGCCAAGGATTATCAAAAACGCGATGACATGATCCAGTTCGTGCTCTTGCAGCGCGAATTCGACTCCAACCGCACTCTCTACGATGACTTGCTGCGACGGCTGCGCGAAGCCGGCATCGAGGCTGGTCTGGAATCCAGCGAAATCGATGTCGTCGATTTTGCTCGCAAACCTCTACTCCCAAGTGGCATGCGCCGCAGTTCCCGGGCATTGATCGGACTGATGTTCGGCTTGTTCGGCGGCGTAGCCCTGGCATTCTTCTTCGACAGTCTTGACACCAGCCTGCGCAGCGTTCACGATATCGAGACCATCTCGGAATTGCCGTCGCTCGCCGTAATCCCGCGTGCCCGGAAAATCCTTCCGCGCGGTCTCTCGGAAGACACCCGCTCCGCGGCCCAAAGAAATGTCGATGTTCTTGGCGAGCCCAATTCCCAGTTTGCCGAAGCCTTCCGATCGCTTCGCACGTCTCTCTTGCTTTCCGGCGTCGGTCAACCGCCCCAGACCATTCTCATCACCAGTTCCACGCCCGCAGAGGGCAAGAGCACCATTGCCAGCAACCTCGCGGCGGTCCTCGCATTCAGAGAAGCCACGGTCCTGCTCATCGATGCCGATCTGCGCCGCCCCACCATTCACAGCCGCTTCGGAGTCTCCAGCCGTGTCGGGCTCTCCACGCTGCTGTCGGGTACAACCACCCTCGAGGAAACGCTTCAGACCGTCCCGGACGCGCCGAACCTTTTCCTGCTTCCCAGCGGACCCATCCCGCCGTTTCCAACAGAACTGCTCTCGTCCAATCGAATGATCGGCATGCTGGAGGAAGCGAAAAAACGATTCACGCACATTGTCATCGATTCGCCCCCCATCCTGACCATCACCGACGGGCTGATTCTCGCCCCCTTCGCCGATGCGGTATTGCTGGTGGTCCGCTATGGCCGCGCCAGCAAGCATTCCGTGCGCCGCGCGCGCGATCTTATGCTGCGCTCTGGAACCCGCCTCGGCGGCACAGTCATCAACGCCGTCGATGCCGCCTCTCAGCGCTATTACGGATATTACGGATATCAGCGCTATTCCTACTCCAACGGCCGCCCGCCCGCCAATGGCGCGGGCAAGCGCAAATGGCCCTTCTTCTGGCGCCGGGAGGATTCCTGATGTTTCTCCTGCGATGCAAGAAAATGTTTCCGCGAACCTTTCGCTCCCGCATGACATCCGCTCTTTGCGGCAGTTTCGCGCCCCTGCTCGTCCTGGCGATGCTCTGCCCGGCGCCGGTCGCGTATGCGCAGTACTCGGGTGCAGCGCCCACCAAGGCCGATAGCCCCAACCCGGTGAACAAGGGCCTGGTCGAGCGAGCGCCCACCGAGCTTCTGCCCGGAACTGCAATCGTCCTGCATCCGGGCGATCTGATCAGCATCAGCGTCTACGGCGTGCCAGACTACAAACTCAATGCGCGCATCGCCGGCAATGGTGTGGTCGATCTGCCGCTGATCGGAGCTGTCCACCTCGCCGGCATGACCGTCGAGCAGGCCCAGCGGACCGTGGCGCAAAAGCTGATCGACGGCCAAATGATTCTCAGCCCCGATGTCCTCATCTCCGTCGCGGATTCGATGGTGGACATCATCGGCGTCATGGGTGAAGTCAATAACCCCAAGGCCATCCCGGCTTTCGCCCCGATGAGCCTGCTGGATGCGCTGTCCTCCGCCGGCGGTCTCAAACCGGATGCCAGCCACAGCATTTCCATCCTCCGCAAGGGGGTCGATCAGCCGCTGCTGGTCGTGCTCAACTCCAATCCGGCCAACGCCGTCAACCAGAACATTCCGCTCTATCCCGGCGACCGGGTGATCGTACCGCGCACCGGAGTGGTGTATATGGTTGGAGCGGTGTTGCATTCGGGCGCGTATCCAGTTACTCCAGACACTCCGTTGACGTTGATACAAGCCGTCACGTTGGCCGGCGGAACAGGGTATCAGGCGGCGGCCGGCGACACCCGCATCATTCGGACCACCGGAGCAACCCGTCGCGAAATTCGTGTCAACCTTAGCAATGTCATGAAAGGAAAAGCACCCGATCCGGTCCTGCAAAACGATGACATCGTCATGATTCCAACGAATGCGATGAAGGCCGCGATCAAAGGTGGCGGGATTGGGATTGCAATCGGATTGCTGTACCTGATTCCATTGCTTCCTTGAACTGATGGATGGAAGCGCCTTTCATGCCCATGCGCGTTTCGTGTTGCCCTCTCAAGGGCGGGAACATCTGCGGAAATCCATGCTGCGAGTCGCCTATCTTCTGAGTCATCCGATTCAGTATCAGTCTCCTCTGCTGCGTCTTTTGGCGCGGCAGCCGGGCCTGGACCTGACGGTCTTCTATACCTCGGACTTCTCCCTGCGCAGCTATCGCGATCGCGGTTTCGGCGTCCCCGTCGAGTGGGATGTGCCTCTGCTCGGCGGATATCGCCACCAGTTTTTGCCCCGCCTTCTCGACAGCGACAACATTTCCTTTTTTCGTCCTCTGAATCGCGGCATCTTCCGCCGCCTGCGAGCTGGCCGATTCGACGTCCTGTGGATCCATGGCTACGCCACGTTGAATTCCTGGATCGCGATGGCGGCCGCGCGCCTGTTGGGCATTCCCGTTCTGCTGCGGACCGACTCCACGCTGATCGACCATCCCCGCGGCCCGCTCAAGCTCGCCTTGAAATACATTTTCTTTCGCGTCCTCCGCCGATTCACCTACGGCGTTCTCAGCGTCGGCCAGCGCAACACCGAATACTGGCGCCATCATCTGGGCCAGGACATTCCGGTCTTTTCCATCCCCTATGCGGTTGACAATGCGTTCTTTCAGGACCGCTGCCGCGCGGCCTCTACCACCCGCGAACAACTTCGTCAGGAGCTTCAGCTCGAACCCAACCGGCCCATCCTCCTGTTTGCATCCAAACTGCTGCCGAGGAAACGGTGCATCGATCTGGTGGAAGCCTATCTCGAACTCGTCGCGCGATATCGCTCCGCAACTCCATCTCGCCCGCTGCCCTATCTGCTCATCGTCGGCGATGGAGAGGAGCGTCCCCACATCGAAGCGCGCCTGCAATCCGCAACTCCGGCAGACCGCGAAGGCATCCGCCTGCTCGGCTTCCGCAATCAGTCGGAGCTGCCCTGCTATTACGATCTCTGCGATGCCTTCGTTCTGCCGTCCATCCACGAACCCTGGGGGCTTGTCGTCAATGAAGCCATGAACGCCGCCCGCGCCATCATCGTGTCGGACCAGGTAGGCTGCCAGCCGGATCTGGTCGTCGATGGCGGCAACGGCTGCGTGTTCCCGGCGCAAAACGTCTCCGCGCTGGCCAGCGCTCTGGAACGCGTTCTCGCCGATCCAGCCGCTTCCCGTATCATGGGCGAGCGCAGTCTGGAACGTATCCAGGCATTTAGTTTCGACGCCAACGTCCGCGGACTGATGCAGGCGTTTGCCGCAGCCGCCGAACACAGAAAATCATCGAAACCCGCACCGTCTCCGGCCCAATGACAAAATCGCCCAGCACGAAAGGACAGCCCGGATGCGCATTCTGCATGTGATCCGCTCTCTCCATCCCGAATACGGCGGGCCCGCCCAACTGGTGCGCTGCATCGTGGCCGCGGGTCCGCGCCTCGGCTGGGAAGGCGAAGTCGCTTGCCTCGATCATGCCTCCGAGCCCTTTCTCCGCGAGATCGACTTTCGCGTCCATGCGCTCGGCCAGGGCGGTGGCACCTACGGCTATTCCAGCCGCTGGGTTCCATGGTTGCGCGCCAATATCGACCGCTTCGATGGCGTCGTGATCCACGGCATCTGGCAATACCAAAGCTATGGCACCTGGCGCGCCATCCACGGAAGAAAACCCTACGTCCTCTTCCCCCACGGAATGCTGGACCCGTGGTTCAAGCGCCGCTATCCGCTCAAGCACATCAAGAAGTGGATCTACTGGAACCTGGCCGAACAGCGCGTGCTGCGCGATGCCAATTCGATTCTTTTCACCTGCGATACCGAACAGCGCCTCGCGCCGCAAAGTTTCCCCATGCCTCCGTGGAATGCGGCCGTCGTGCCCTACGGGGCCGAGATGCCCACCGGAGACCCGCGGCGGCAAATCGAGGCATTCCATGCCGCCTGCCCCGCCGCGCGTGGAAGACGGTTCTTCCTCTACCTCGGGCGTATCCATCCGAAAAAGGGCTGCGACCTGCTCATCGAGGCCTTCATCGCAATCGCTGCGAGTGCTCCAGACGTCGATCTCGTCATGGCCGGCCCCGACGCCGGAATGCGTACCGGTCTCGAAGCGCGCATCGCGGCTGCACGCCTCTCGAACCGCGTGCACTGGCCCGGCCTCATCGTCGGCGATACCAAGTGGGGAGCCTTCCACGCCGGCGAAACATTTGTCCTCCCCTCGCATCAGGAAAATTTTGGCATTGCCGTCGCCGAGGCATTGGGTTGCAGCCGCCCCGTATTGATCTCCGATCAGGTCAATATCTGGCCGGAGATCCACTCCGACGGCGCCGGTCTGGTCGCGCCCGATACGCTACAGGGAACAACAGATTTGCTGCGCCGGTGGCTCGCCCTTTCCGCGGACCAGCGCCGCGAGATGGGACTGCGTGCGCGGGCCTGTTTTGAAGCTCGCTATAATCTGGATCAAAATGTCGCCGAGCTAGTACGATTCTTTCAACACATGCAGTAACGGCCATGCCCCATGGATCCCATCCCGCCCACCAGCTCGTTTGCGCCTGCCTCCGCCTCCCGCCGGACGAACGCGCGCGATCCCTACACCTCGCCGCAATACTCCTTCGCCAATCGCGTGCAACGCCAACTGTGGAGCATCGTCTGGATCGTTCTCTATCGCCCGTCTCCACGCATCGCATTTATTTGGCGTGCTTGGCTGCTACGCTGCTTCGGCGCGAAGCTGGGCCCGCGCTGCCGCTTCTATCCCGCGTCTCGCATCTGGGCGCCCTGGAACCTGACCTGTGAAGATACCGTCATGGTGGCCGATGCAGCCGAACTCTACAATCCCGCGCCCATGTTTCTGGCTTCTCATGCCATCGTCTCGCAAGGTGCCTATCTCTGCGGCGCAACCCACGATTACAACGATCCAAAATTTCCCGTGATCTCTTTTCCCATGCGCCTCGGCTGCTACGCCTGGGTCGCGGCACGCGCCTGCGTCTCGCCGGGAGTCAATCTCGGCGACGGCGCAATCCTCGGCCTCGCCTCCGTGGCCACCAAAGATTTAGAACCCTGGACCATCTACGCCGGCGTCCCCGCCCGCAAAGTGAAAGACAGACAGCCCTTCGCCTAGACCTTGAGCCGCTGCCGGGTGCCCCATCGCGGCGCAGCCAGGGTGGGATAGAACGAAGCCCGCGTTCCAGTAACAGTGAAAATGCTGTAAGGCTCTCTCCTCCCATATCTCAGCGACCGGTTATATCATCAGCCATGCTCTCCACGCGCCGA
>JAJZKY010000123.1 GCA_021803885.1 Planctomycetota bacterium | reverse complement strand
TCCGATCTTGGCGGCCTTTGAGGCCCGCCATTTCTTGGGCCAACATCTGCGCCCGCTCGCGCAGCACACGTTCGACCTTTTCCGCGATGCCGGCGAAAAGTTCACTCACCGGGGCGCGATAGAGCTTTTCGTAGGCGATCGCGACGCGCAGGTCGGGCAGGCGGACGCGCCCCTCATGCCGGTAGACGACGGCTTTGTTGGACAGCCCCATCAGGAACGCGGCATCGGCCTGGGAGAGGCCGGTGCGGCGGCGGTAGGTGCGGAGGTAGTTTTCCAGGGCGGACATGGGATTTATTTTTCAAGGTACGTGATGGACAGAACATGCCAAGGCACGAAAAGTAGTTCGCGCGGACTACTTCTGGGGACAACATAAAATGCCGAGTTCGACCGGGCTCGGCATGGAAATCATTGTAAGGATTGGGCTTAAGCGGGATGGGGACGGGAGGGGGATAACTTTTGCGAATGGACTGGTCTAGGCGCGAGGGACTTGCATTTCAACGATGCCGCTCTGGCAAATTATCGTGGCCAGGCGTCGGTTATTGGATTTGCGAACGGCGCCGGTACTGCACGCGATGTGGACGCAAGCTGAAACTCCAATCTGGCTGAACCCATGTCGAGTCAAGCTTTCGCTGTTATTTATGAGTTTGTATACTGCCTTTCCCCCTTTTGATCATGTGCCAACTGCCACTGAGCCTTGCAGTTCGCATGCAAATACCCGATCAATGAGCCGTCTTTCTTCAGCACTTTCACGCCGAGTCCCATTCCGGGAATAACCGATTTCGGGTTGCCGACGGTAGCGCACCACATGCATTGCTCATTTGAAGGTAGCGTCTGCATTCCTGAATCTCCCAAGTAATTGTATCCCGCCGTGCCGCCCGGTGCGTAGGATCGCTCCATCCTGAAGCGCCGTTTCCAAGGGAACGGCGCGCGCGGCGGCTGAAGCGCCGCCACGTCATCCCACGGCACGCCGTATTCTTCGGCCCAGCGCCGGGCAATGTCGGGCGAGAATCGTTACTTCCTTGCGGAGGGCGTCCCTGATCTGTTCGGCGGTGAACGTTTCCTTGATCCAGGCGACCGCCTTCGCTGTTCGAGCCGAACTCGATCGCCTGACCCAAGGCGTACGATGGGTGTTCGGTGGGATACTGATCACTGCCCACGGGGTAATACAGTAAGATAATACTGAGCAGGACCAGCGCCGGTTTGCGGGTTCCACAACCAAAGACGAACCCGGTCGCCGTCTGCAAGCGTTTCATTCGGCGTTCCAGCATATTGTCCAGTCAGCCCGGCAAGATCAATTTCGTTGTCGGTCCAGCGGGTAATCCGAACTGTAAAGACATTATCGCCGCCTTTACACTCTACTCGTCCAGCGCAACCGGCACGCCAATTGCGGGTCAGGTTTTCAAACATAAAAAAACGCGAATCGCCATTAAAAGCAGGCAATGTGCCGAATGAACTACCGCGAATGACAACAGATGACGCCAACGGACCAAAGACCTGGCTCACCGAGGTAATCATGGGTATTGCGCGCGAAGCTGTTTTAAGATTATCTCCGAAGTTGGGCCTTGAACTGAACCAAAAGCCATATATATTTACCGAATTGTCCACCGGAGTCAGCTTGATTGTATAGACCCCAGGCACGAATTTCTTCTCCCATAAATATAAGGTTTTCGGCGATATCTGCCCATATCCTCCAATACCGTATGCAACCGTGGACGTATAAGCCGTGCCTGAACCGTTGGTAACGGTTATATTAACCGGGCCATTATTCACGACATGACCCGCCAGAATGCCATAGGCGACGGTTTGAATTTGTCCTACAGGTACATGGAGGGTAAAACTGAGACTGGAACGTGGACGTGATGAGCTGCATTCCTGCCCTGGACAGAGATAAATATATCCGTTCGTGAATACGAAATTTCCGCGGCCGCTATATCCTGACGTGAATCTACCAAATGGAGTAAGGATCGGGATGAATACTGGCAAGGGATTGTATATCTTTGGTAGTGCTCTATTCGCCTTCCGGACTTCCAATATTGTTGTGGCTACTGATGAATTTGGAAGGCCGCCGATGCGGGCACTTATGGTGGTAACTCCTGGCATTGGCGGTGCAGTGAAAGGTAGGCGGAATGTGCCATCAACAGTCGTTTTCACGGTCACAGGCGAGGCTTGAGAGCCTGCTTCGGATGCAGTAAGGGTAACCAAGGCGCCGCTGATCGGCCCATTCGTATCCTTAACTCTACCGAATATTATAACACTGCCAGCTTCGGCTGTCAAGGCCGGACGTACGGCACATGAAATAGTCGGTGACGGTTGTGGCGCATGAGCCATAATGTTATTTATGCGTTTATGGCCGTCTCTGAACAGGTATGCTAATCGGTGGATCGCCTCCGGGGTGCCAACCGTTATATGCCGGGCTGTTCGGGTCTCAGAGGTCGTGTTGGATGTCAATGTGGTCTGCGATGATATGGAAGAGGCGGGGTTGGGTGTCGTGCATCCGTCCTGATCAACCGATGTGGCCCCAAGGAAATAACAGGCACTTCCAGGTATTGTAGAGTTACCATCAGAAGTAAAGCTTGCAATTAGCATCGCCGAGTTTCCCTGACTGTTTGAATTAGTAGTCCACTCTACATCGCCTCCTTGCTTGCCAATTTTGAATAGCTGTGGCGTTGGGCTGAGCAATCTAGAGCATAGATGGAATCTCGATGATGATACGCAGGGAATATTTGCTTCTACGGTCATATCACCGCCGCCAATCACGCTTAAAAATACGAAAGCACTAATCATATTGTTATTATTATCGATAACATGCACCAGAACTTTCTGATGAGTTGCTGTCCCATGACTCAGCGGATTTATTATAATTCGGCTGGGCGATAACTGATTACATATAAATGTGGCACCTGATTCCATGACGCCAGGGACGGTTGAGGGTTGAAGTCCAGGGCTCCCAAACGCTTGGAGAATTCCGTTTGCGCAACCGAACGGCGCGCCAGTGGTTACAGCCCCGGCTATAACGACTGGACATGCTTCTGCCGTAAGCGGAATAGCGCATGCTGCTAACGAAACAGTTATCGCACAGTCAAAGACAGTAGTGACCGCATGGGCCTTGGGAACAATTTGATTACAGATAGTCTCTAGCGGCGTTTGTGGGTTATTGGGTACGGGGAAGCCTGGTGCATAGCCGACTGCAAAATAGATTGGAGAATGGATGGCGCTCCACCATAAAGAGATTCCGGTCGGCGTTGAGGACAACACATCTGATGGGTTAATCGTTATTCTTGCAGTTATTCCATCATCAGATGCTTTGACTGATACTGGGGTGAAGGAGATTGTGGTATATCCACATGCACCAGCAGAAATCGTTTCCTTAGAGCAAATTGAATAAGGGCCTTGAGTAAAACTGGTAATTGTTGGTAAAGTGAGTTTATAGTTGGCTATACCTTCGTTATTTGTAATAAGGTATTTCTCGGCGAGTTGGCCTTTCCCACCCGTAGCTGATAAGGTTACATTTGATTTCGGAAGCGGGGTGCCACTGCAATCCCGCACCTGAATAGCAAAGAGAAAGCTAATGCCTTGGTTAATATAATGATACGGGATGGCGGTAATACTTAGCTGACCAGGACTCTGGGCCAATGGAATGCCTCCGGGCAGAAGTGTGTCTGATGTGAAAGGCCCATTCAGTACTTGGCCACATTGAGCAGGCGATCTTGCTGCGCTACCGATGGGGACGGTCACGCCAGACGCAGCGGAAGTGGCAGTGGCAGTGAAGTATGTTGCGCAGTAGGCGTGATGCACGGATCCTGTTTGAGCGTTCCAGATTTCAACACGAATCAAGTCGTTCGGGGCTAGCGACCACGCACCACCATATGCGCCGGCAAATCCGTCAATCTTGATCTCATTGTCGGTCCACTTGGCAACTTTCACGGTGACCCAGTCTCCGCCGCAACACCAACGATTGTTTCCAGCGCTCCAACCTCTGGTGATATCACTGATATGAAATACGGGTGAATCTCCGATGAATGGTAGCTGATTGCCGAAGCCGTGACCTCGGATAACAATAGTCTGCCGTTGAGAAGGAAAGATTGTGCTGACGGTCGTGATGGTTGGAGCGCCTGGTCCATTGGTCGGGCATGCATAGGGGAGTGTGGATGGCTGAATCCCACTCGGTACAATCTCGCTCAGGGGAATCTGGCAGTCGTTGCAGTTCAATGGATATCCGACTACGCTGTCAATGGGGACGTTCACGCCCGATGCGGCGGAACTGGCCGTAAAAGAACCGCGCACTAGCGATGCACTTTGAACTACGGAGGTATTCGCTTCGGACGGTAGCACCCGGACTTCCAGCGTGCCTGGGCTCATCGCGGTACCCTGCGTGATGAGACGTTCATATACACCCGGCGCCACGACGCTCCATGGCTTGACCGGCGTCGTCATCTCCTGTCCGCCAAGTTGAGTAAACAGAATTCGCTGGGAGAGTGCTTGGTAATTGTCTGCGTTCTGCGCGATCGCAAGCTGCGCCATTCGATAGGCTGCAATGAGCTTGAAAACCGAGCCGCTGCGATCCACGACCGATTCATACGACGGTACCCCTGGAATATTGCGGGCTAAATCATCCCAGTACAAGCGTAGACTTTCGAGGAATCCGGGGCCGAGTTGATCTCGGTATTCTGGGATCAACTGATCAAATAAAGCACGGCTGTTTGGATCAAGCTGTTGGTAGTTGTCTCCAACCTGAAGTTCCCACGCGAGAATTTGTACTGGCATATGAGGGGAATTCCGAATACTGGCACGTCCGATGAGGGTGGAAATCATTCTTGCCCGTGTGCCGCGAAAAGGGCCCAGTAAGTAGGTGAAACCCGGTCCCGACCCTCCAGCGAAATGCATGCAGTACAGCTGGACTGGAATCGAATAATCTCCGGGGGGCAGTATTATGCTCTGATAGCCCGAGGCAGCGAATGCGGAAGCCCATGCTGTCTGCTCGATACTATGGGGCCGAAATGGAGGGCCCGGCAGTTGATTGACATGAGGGAAAACTGTATTCCAATCACGGATGACAGGCTGGTTCTGTTCCACATAGGCATTCAGACGTGAAGAAGCATCGCCCAGGGCAAAGCTCCGACTTACTCTCCGTATGACATGCCCGATGCCAAACATCTGCGCCGGAGCATTCGTTGCGAGTAAAGCGATGACGATGAAAAGCCACCCAGCACTGCGGCCGTATCGTGTGTTAAGAATGAATAGAATATCCGGCATAAAATTCACCAAAGAAATATCATGATTGTCAATGTTATTTCTCCCGAATAGACAGACTCACGCGCAGCGCGATGTCAATCAAATCGGCCAAGGCCCAGGTCAATCCCGCGCCAATCAGCACCCCGACTATCAAGAAGCAATATTCAACCGTCGTCGAATCACTGTAGGCATTCGTGTAAGGTGCGTAGGCTCGTGCGGCATTCACAAGTCTGGTCACATAAATAACGGTGTAAATACCCATCCCGACGCAAAGGATCGCGAGCACCTTTAAGATAGCGCGAGCCGCATGCAGCATCGGATACGATTTCACTGCACCAGGTTTATTCAATTCACGACTGATTTCCAGGCTAAGGTCCGCCACGGCAGCAACGGGCTTCGGAAGCGTCCCGTCCACTCGTGCGCCACAGTTGACGCAAAATGTATCCTTATCCGGGAGAGCACTATGGCATTGCGGACAGATCGCGCCTGCATTTGTCATGCTGAACCTCCGAACGCGCTTTGAAGCCGCGTACTGATCATTCCATTCCCCGCCCGCATCGACCGCAAAACTTGGCCCCGGCTTTGAGTTCCGCGCCACAGCTGGGGCACCATTTATTGACTGCGGTCGGCTTTTTTTGCTCCGAACCGCAGCTTGAGCAGAATTTCATGCCACTTTCGAGGTTCTGCCCGCAGTTCGTACAACGCCCGCCTGCCGTGATGCCTGGCCCCGATGATAGTGCGGATTTGTTCACATGAAAGATCGCGGTCGAGAACGAATCCAAATTTTGCGATACGAGAACGATTGCCCAACTCAAGGGAAACAACCCGGCAGCGAGGAAGAACCAACCGTAAAAGCCGACCCAAGAGGGACCGAGCAGGGGATAAAAGATTCCCTGATAGGCTTGGTAGGCGAAGACGACGACAGTGGCAATCAACGCGAGGTTCATGATCTGGCCAATGGCAGGATAATGGCTGCGTTCCAGGAATATCTTGCGAAGTTGGAGTCCGAACCCGGTCAGGACCGCAAGAATCAAAGTGTCCACAATTGCATGGACCAGTGTGGAAGGAAAAATCGCCCAGTGTGAAAGCGAGAGCCATCGATGCATGACACGGGAGGCATAACTCCCATACTGGTTTTGTAAAGTTGCGAGAATGAAAGCTTGAATTGTGGGGGTAGAGCTGCGGGCTTGCGACATAGCCTGCATGATCTGCGAATTGTTTTGTAGCAGACTGGCCCACTGCTGCGCTAGGCGCGCCGCGAGTTGGTTGGAGGTAAAAGAGGAGGTATTCAACGCGGATCCGGGATTTATTAGAAGACTATCGAACCCGACCGCACGCCCGCCGGAGGAGGTGAACAGATCGAACCAGGAACGGTGCCAGACCGGTTCGGCATTACGAACCATTGGCAGGATCGAGACCACTCCGCGGACAATAAACAGTCCCATAATCGCCAGTGCCGCGCGAATGCCCTTTTGCCCGATTTGCGTGCCCAAGTTGTCTGCCGTTTCCATTTGATGTTCCCTTCTAGAGAAATTAGGACTTCCGCGCGCTGTTATGGCACCATTCCCGGTTCCGGCATGACCGTGAGGGGACGGTTCAGCTGGAAAGTGAGCACGGTTTCAATCGGCAAGGCCACCTCCGGGACTGCGATGAGCGCTTGCTTAACCGCTCCCGCGCCGGCACCTATTCCCGCGCCGTATGTCGCGCCTTTCCCGCCACCGAATATACCTCCAAGAATGGCCCCGGCTGCACCTCCAATCCCTACCGATTTAGCCGTGTTGGCGCCGCGCGGCGCTGAATATTTGCTCCAAGGAGCCGTCATCACGCCGTAGATATGTCCGTCGTAACTGATATTCGAAAGCGTAAGGCTCAATTCTGAGCGGCCAACATAATGGCCCGCCGAATGTGCGAACAAAACAACACCTTGGACAGACGCATGCACTGGAATTACGCGGTGACCTGCCAAAATAACAGGGACTGCGAGCTCGCCCTGAAATTTTTCGCCAGGTTGGCTGGATGCCGAACTGAGTGCGGTTTCAAGTCGCAATTGTAGGGTAGTGCCAACCTGGAGAGTGACCGGTTGCGGAGCTGCAGGTTGCGGCGGCTGAGCCGGCGTTGGATGAACCGTAGGCTGGGAGGTGGGGTGAAAACCCCAGGACGCGCCTGAGTTCGCCATTGCCACTGGCTTCGTTGAGCTTTTTATCGGGGTGCCGAAAAAGCCCCATTGGGTTGTCCGTGTAGCTATCAACGGCTTGTGGGCAGGTGTAGGAACGGGAGAGGAATATGGCTTCGGCGGGTGGTCTATCGACATTTGCCGCGGTCGGATGCGGACCACCTTGCGCGGGGCACGCAGTGGCCTCGTGTGGGTTGTCGCGAGGATTTGTCTGCCAGGTTTCCGCGAAATCTGAGCAACCTTGGACGTCACAAGGCGCGATTGATCCGTCAGTTTTAAACCGTTCCGCTTGAGCACGGTATCAGCAAATTCACGCTGTCGCACGCGGAGGTAGGTCCCTTGCAAGCGCACGTTGTCGTTCCGTACGAATACCCGAAAATTGGCACCTTGCATGAATGGAGGAGCTGTAATAATGCGCTGAAACCTGGCCTCCAAATTCAGATCTTGTTGACTTTGCAGATGGTTCATTACTTTTGTAATGACGCCTAAAATATTGGCGTCTGAAACGGCAGCGCGCATCTGCTTGTTCGTAGTGACCAAGCCAGAGAGGACGACCACGCCTGTACTATTGGCCGAAACGGAAATTTTCTCACCTTTTAATGAAGAGTCGGCCGCCAAACGCTTAGCAACCAATTGGTTAATCTCCGCGATATTGCTCGCATGGTGCGAGCAGCTGCCGAGGGATATTGCGCATGCGACCAACGCTACGCCAGTGAAAGCATCTTTTGTTTTCCCCGTGAAGTAAAAGTTGAGTGTTTTCATAATGTTAGCCTCATAATGAAACGATTCTCGCTGATTTGCACCGAGTATACATCCGGCAGCCAAGCGTCTGGCAAGCGAAAAGTTGCGACTTTAAGCGACACACATGGGCTTATTTCGCTTATCGATCGTGCGGCATTAGGCGACGCGGGCCAGGATTGTCTTCGATCAAGCAGGCATTGTTCGAAAAAATATTCAATCACTCGTGGCTGTGGTAGAATCCACTACGGTCTAAATAGGTTCGTGGATTTTATGGCCCCGCCGTCGGATTCGTCTGACAAGTTGTTTGGTTGGAAGAGCATAGCTGAGCACTTCCATTCAAACGTACGCACCGCGCAGCGCTGGGAGCGTAGACTAGGGCTGCCGGTTCACCGGCTCTCCGCCATAAAAGGCTATACCGTCTATGCTTTTAGGCAGGAGCTAGATGACTGGCTGAAGAGAAATCCGATCACATCCGGCACGCGAGTTGCAGCCGGCGTGAATGAAGGCCGTGAGCAACAGGCCCCAGTCGAACCCCAAGTGCAGGGGGTACCGGAAAACCCTGTACCCCGACATCGAAGGCTGTGGCTAATCGCCACTGTCGGAGTGACGGCGTGCGGCCTGATTATCATTCTCACATTAAATAGACGAGATGCCGCGCGGTTGACCGCCCCATCTATTGCGCCTACCGCGGCAAAGAAGATTTTTATCTCGAGTGTGCGCATCATGGGTGGGCCGCGGCGGTACCAACTGACGGTGTCCGGGGTAGGATTCGGCAATCCGTTGATCAAGCTGCCGTTCCGCGCTGATACCCCATGGCTCGCGCTTACCGATGTGACCTGCTCTGGGAACATGCCTGGTCGATGCGAGGCCGGTTACACTGGCGACGCCGATCCGTTGATCATCAATCGCTGGTCGAACCGGACTATCGTCGTATCGGACTACACGGTTGCCAACCTTGGCGACGCTTTGCTTCTGGGAATTTGGAACCCGTATGCCGTGGCACCTTACAATGCTGCTACTTGGGCTGGTAGCGTTCCAGGCGGAAGTCGTAATCCTAGCCCTCCGGTCATTAACGCTATTGCCATGCAAGGAACAGGGAGTGACTTACATATCGAAATTCACGGCCGCGGATTCGGCCCCGCGCCCAACGGAATTCCAGGGGTGACGGACACGGCGTATTTGCGCTTTGCTGATTATTCCTGGCATTCATGGACCGGCAAGGGATCGGTCTGGTTTACGGCGGGGTATCAGAAGCTTGGCGTGCGTGATTCGATCACCATGGATTACCAGTACTGGTCGAACAGGGAAATTCGGCTTGCTGGCTTTGGCGGCGCTTATCGGGACAAAAATATGCCGGTGCGGGCCGGCGATCCTTACACACTCGACGTGTGGAGCACACGAACACATCGTGTTACTTCATGGGCTGGTCGAATCCCATAAATCTCCTTTTGTGCTTCCGGATAAGAGGAGGAGAGAACGATTTTTAACTTGGACATTCTCGGTTATGTAGGGGCTACCCCAGCTCCTGAACAGTTTTGGCATGGTGAATAGTGATAAAGCGAGAGGGCAGTGGTTTCCGCTCGCAGAGATCGGATCACGCGCAGAAATTCACGAACCTGGAGCTGGCCAGCGCTCATTGTCTCAGCCTGAAAGCACCAAGATGGCGTTTTTGGCTGCGGCCAACAGCATCAGGGAGGCTGGCGGATGAGTCTAGTTAATCTACTTTCATCATACCAGCCAATGGATATTTGTCCAGAGAGCTGTCGCAAGTCCTGAAGTCCTGCCAATCGCCGTAATGCCGCGTATTTGCTGGTTTTTCGCGCCAGGACTTTGACAGGACTTCAGGACATTGCCAGGACATCGCCGGCCAAAGTCCTGGCTCCAGAGGCCGCCTCGTT
>JAJZKY010000122.1 GCA_021803885.1 Planctomycetota bacterium | reverse complement strand
ACTCGCAAGGTGGAACTGGTCCAGCAGTCCCTCGGAGGCACCCAGGGACACCTGCCCTCCTTCGATGAGGCCCGAGACGAGTTCACCCGCAGCTATCTGTCGCAGATTCTGCAGATTACCGGCGGGAACGTCACCCAGGCTGCCCGGCTCGCCAAACGCAACCGCACCGATTTCTACAAGCTTCTGGCCCGCCATCAGCTCACTGCCGACGAGTTCAAGCAGCGCTGAGTCTCTCCACGGCCCCCCTCCCCCTGGGGCCAAAACGTGAACTGGGTCACGGATTGACCCTCGCAACTGCCGATTGCGGCTAAAGACCGCGATCCGGTGCGGCGGTCACCTTGACACAGGAATAAGCTGTCACGCGCTGTTCACGGGAGCGAACTAGAGTGTTCGCAAATGAGTTAAACTCATCGGCCCGGTCGGCGCGGCATAGGATGTCGCGCGCGTATGGATTGGCGCACAAGCGTCCCTGAGAAGATTTGAAGGGGTCATCAGACCGACATGAAACCTGAACGCACTGAGTCCGAGGATCCCCGTCCGAACGCAGTGGACGGTAATGCGGGTGAATCCCCGACGGCCAAAGTTCGCCGGCTCCGTCCGGTCAAGCCCCCCTACGCGTGGGATCCCTTTGAGGTCTGGCGTACGCGCGTCAAGCCGAAGAGCGAGGACGAGACGGCCCCGTAAGCGGCCGTCAGGGCGCTTCAGCGCCCCTTGCCGAGGAACACAACCTCTGCGGTCTGTAGCAGGATCGCAAGGTCAAACAGCAGCGTGTTGTTCTTGACGTAGTACAGGTCGTACTGCAGCTTCTGCAGCGCATCCTCCTCGGAGGATCCGTACGGATAACACAGCTGCGCCCAACCCGTGATACCCGGTTTGACCGAGTGACGCTCGTGATAGTACGGGATGCGCTCGGCCAAATCCGCCACGAATTCCGGGCGCTCCGGCCGAGGTCCCACGAGACTCATCTGTCCGCGCAGCACGTTCAGCAGCTGCGGCAGCTCATCGATGCGCACCTTGCGGATGAAGGCCCCAACGCGCGTGACGCGCGGATCGTTCTTCGCCGCCCACTGCGCTTGGCCGTTCTTCTCCGCATCGATGCGCATGCTGCGGAACTTCAGCAGCTCGAACGTCTGACCGAGCACGCCCACGCGCCGCTGCCGGTAGAACACCGGGGCACGCCAGCCGTCCTCGAACTTGATCGCGAGCGCGGTGGCCAGCATGAACGGTGAGGCCAGCGTCAGCACCACCAGACCCGCGCTGAGATCGAGGATCCGCCCGGTCAGCCGCCGCACCGCGTCCCGTCGGAACCCCTCCCCGAAGATCATCCAGGCGGGATTCAGGATGTCGATGCGCACCCGGCCCGTCTCACGCTCCAGAAAGCTCAACTGCTCGGTGACGTCCACGCCCGCCAGACGGCACTGGAGCAGCTCACCGATCGGGAAGCCGCGCCGCCGGTCATCCATGGCGACCACCACCTCACTCACGTCGAGACGCGTACAGAGCCCTACAAGCCCTTCTGCGGGGTCCAGAACACCCTCGGAAACCTCCCGCACCTCCCCGGACGCCGGCACATAGCCCACGACACAGAAACCACGTCGGTCGGACCGTCGCCGAATACCTGCAATCGCCGCGGCCGATTTACCTGCTCCATAAACCAGCACCCGCCGCTTCAGCACATCCTCATCCACGATCCGAGAGAACACGGCCCGGGACACCAGCATCCCGCAGAACGCGCCGATCGCCGCGAGCCCCACCACGCCGCGGCCAATCCACAGCGACGGAATCAGGTAGAACACCGACGACGCCACGGCAAATGCCAAGAGCACGGCCAAGATCAGCCGGACCGCCAGCCCGACCAGCCGAGCGCGCTGCCGGGCGCTGTACATCCCGAACGCCAGGAGACACACCACCATCACGCCGCTGAACACCAGTGCACGCGGCCACAGCGCACCATGAGGATCAGGCGCCTCGGGCATCGCGCCCAACGTGCCGTGAAAGCGCACCAGTGCCGCCCCGTACACCGACGCAAAGAACACCACTGCCTCGGCACACGCCAGGAGCGCGATCGAAACGTAGACGTAGTGCCCAAAGACTCGGATCCGCAAGACGTCCTCACTACTTTATTTTTGACGAAAAGACCGACGGTCCCCGGATACCGCACATCGTGCGTACCGCAACCACCCCTAGCCTTAACGCCGGGATTTTAGCGACAAATGTAAAATAAATCCGTTATCGCCGTGTGTACGGCGTCACAGTCGGAGAACGCCGAGGACCTCACGACTCGCGGCTGGGAGCACCTTTCCCCTGTGCCAGGCTCACCGCGCTCGCGTAACGGGCAATCGTGGCATCGACCTTGGCTTCGATTTCGCCAAACCACTGCGCGTCGCCGCACTCGCGCCATTTACCAGTCCGCACCGGGCTGACCAGCGGGATAAGCGGCTCGACATCCACCTCCGCCATGCCCGCGGTCTCGAGAATCCTCTGGATGTTCGCACGCGGGTCGGCAATCAGATCCTCAAATCGCAGCGAGAGTTCCGCATAGTGCTGCCCGAACAAATACGACAGTTTCCAGACCTGATAATAGAGTTCATAGGCGAACGCATCTCCGTCCATCGTGAGGATCGGGAATGTATGCCGCAGATCGCGCGCCCACCGCATTAGATAGAACCCGTCGTACGCTTCGAATTCACGCACTCGGCATTGAGCTGCCGTCGGAGCCGCATCCTGAAGCGTAGAACACCATTGATCCCGAGGGTGACGAAAAATGTGGATGATCGGAACACCGGGAAACCAGGCGCGCAACCACTCCAACCGAAAATCAACCTCGTTAAACTGAAGCACTGCCCGGCACGGCGCCCGCACGATCATCGTCTCGATATAGCGCTGCATCGGCGCGTTGTAAGCCGACGCTGACATGTACAACTGCCGGAATTTCCAGTCTTCCTCAAAATACTGACCGAGCTCCGCCAGATGGTCGTACTCCGCCCAATAATCATCGATACCAATATGGGTCTGATCTACACGCACACCCCGCCCGGCAACGTCGAACCAGCGACGCTCGTTGAAGGGCTCGTAATAGGAGGTTACTCCTGGCACCTGACGGAAAATATTCCACAACAACGTGCTGCCACTGCGGAATCGGCCGGTCACAAAGACCGGCATTCTCTCCGACAATGCCAACAGGTCAATCTGCGATCGACCGGGAACTGAAATATCTGCATAAGGATTTGCACATAACGCCACCGCCTCAAAATGCGCCAATTCTGTTCCGCCGATCGGCTGTCGACGCAACCTTGCAAAAATCTCTTCTGCATCCTCTGTCGCCGCAACGCGGCGCAGCAAAGAGAGCAATGCCGCACGCACTCGCTTTCGAATCACAGATCCCCACCCAAGCCACCCGTCAGCCGCAATGTTCCTTCGCGGGCTACCGAAAGGGAATCAAGTACCCGCCAATTGCAGCGCGCCCGACCTGAACCCCCAATCTGAGTTCGCAAACTCTTCAGACCAAAATCCAACTGCACAGCCTTCGCCGCCGCTCGCATAAAATCGAACACATTGAACGTCTCACGCCGCACGACCTCTGACGCCCAGTAAGACCCATATGAATCTATAACTCCGCACGCCCGAACTACCCTTCAAAATTACTCAATTTACCTGAACGCTGCTCGGCGGGTTTGGCAGCGCGCCAAGTGGATTTACGCGCCACTCCTCAACAATCATGTTGCCATAACCGTAGCCATTCGAAGAAAATGTGCCATACAGGATGTTCGTCGCGGGATCAAAGAAAAAACTCCCCGACCCTGGCATCGCAGCACAGTTATTTGCGGCATTGGCAGCAAGTCGCCAATTCGGAAAACTCCAAAACGCGTACGGACTGATGCTATATACCGGAATCTTCCCTTGCCGCGCATCATAAAGCTCACTCAAATCATACGCAGTCATCTGAACGCGCACATAATTTCCCGTATCCGGCGAAATCGCAGAGTCGTTTGCTCCACTCGCATTGGGGTAACATCCTGTCCCGCGGCTACCCGGTGGACCATACTCGTGTACACTAATGTACAACAGCGTCCGACTTCCCGGCACGATGAATCCATACCCCAGAGGTCCGTCATATTCACTGAAATAATTGTCGCCGACCGGATTCACCACAACAGAGCCAGCACACCCACCCGCAGGACAGCCAGTAAGCGCCGGAAACGAAGAGCATCCGGTCACGCCGTAATTACACGTATACAGTTTATCCGGTATGTTGACGTTGCCATTCGTCAAATGAACCAACCTTTTCTCTCCGTCACTAAACGTAATCTGGTACGCACCATCGTCGGAAACCGAATCACATCCACCGAATGGGGAAGCAAACTCCGCCGTAGTTGCCCCATCGACCGGCGCTGCCGTCAGATTTTCGGCACACCCTCCGCCACCGCCCAGTGGAAACGGCCCAGAAAAACTCCGATACTGCAACATGTACGGACTTGGGTCCCGCGGAGTCACACCACCGTAGTAATAATCAAGTGATTCGCTAACCGGAATCACGCCACCCGCAGTGTCATATGCTGCACAATTAAACGTAAAAAATCCAAACCCATTGATAGCATTTGACTCGATTGCGAGATAAGGCCCTCCAACCCCATAACACGGCCCACCCAAATACGGCTGCCAAATCGATGGCACCACGCCCAACGGCCCAGCAAAATACCGCTGAGTGCATTTTGCCGGAGTTCCCGAAAGACAAGGAGCCGATGCGGAATTGACACTTCCCCAACTTGATAGATTTGTGCTGGCTCCAACAACAAATCCATTGGCTCCGTTTGTGGTATCAAAAAATGGCGCAACAGATACGTACAACGAGTTGTTGTACACAAGCGTCCCCAGAAACACGCAATATGTATTTGACGCCGCCTGCCCACAATTTAACGCTGGAGGCCCACTGCCGCCCCCCGGCAAAGCGGGATTTTCAACAATTGTTGCTATCCCATTTGATCCGTCATATGCGGGAACACCAACCAGAGTCGGAATCTGAATTTCCCCAATACCTTCCGAATGGTTCGCACCATTGTTGTAGTAGTACGTCCCACCTAAATACATGTCAGCACCATTAACGGACATCGCTTCCCCTCCATATGCAAACACTCCATTTCCAGACCCTTGAGGTACCTTAAACGAACCCAAAAAGGTCAAAGAGAAATTCGAGGCTTGAGCAAGAGGTAGGTTAAGCGGATCCAGGGAACCCGCATGCGCTGGCAGAACACTTGCAATAATCAACAGTAGCGCCGCCATTCGCGCAGCACCCATTCCGAACATGTGTAATTTTTTCACACCACATTCCTCATCACAGAATTTCACACCAGCAGCAACGCCATTCAATTCCGTGACTGCAAACATCGCGTCAGAACACAAGCGCCTTACAAGCGCGCAATCAACATCGCACGAATCATCACCCGTCAACTTGCCGGAGCGCCTTTTCCACCCAGAACCCCTAAAAGCTCTCCGTGCACTCTTTAATGCCCCCCCAAATGCAAAAACCGGACAACAAACAATATCAAATCACATAACGCCGCGCATTCGAGGCGCCCATGCATCTGAAGGTCTACCACAGAATGCCGAATCTCGAGCGCCCAATATTTTTCGCACCACATCGTCCGCGCACATCATGTGACGACCACAACAGTGCGCGCTGCAGCGCCATCCTACCCTGACTCTTAACCCCTATGCTCACAATTCCATCGCGCACACGCAATACACACCGCCTTAGGTGCATAAATCGCCTTGCAGGACGCCGCATTCGCCACACTGCGCACGCCACTGAGGCCCAAGATATGACTCACCGCTCAATATACTTTTGCCTCACGCGTTTACATCATTCTCACGCTGCCAAAGCTCCAAGATGAGCAACACCTGCAACAGATAGCCGCGATCATCGCTTCCATTTCGCGTGTTTTCGATGAGTTCCTTGAGCGCCGACGTTCTCATAAAGCCCTGCGTCCTAGCGGAATTTGCGAGCAACTCCGACTCGACGCTTTGCAGAAGCATGGTGCGCATCCACGCATCAAAATTATGGTAATGACGAAACCCTCGAACATTCAGACGCTTGAATAAAGAATTGAATTTATCCAGGACATATTCCACTTTCGGAGACGCGTCTGCGGCCGCTCCGGTATTCGAATTTCGCACCTTTGCTAGTCCCGGAATTCCTGATGCAATTAGTCTTTGATGAATCTCTGTGCCGTCGCGCCATTCGGAAGGCGCCGCAAGTAGGACCTTCAAGAACTCTCGATCGAGATATGGCAGCCTCACGCCGACCGCAGTCCGAAACAGATCGATCGACGGAATCGTAAACCGTCGCGTCAGCTCTCGGAGGTACAAATAGCTACAACCTTCAGCGGGCGTAAGCTCAGTATGCGCAAGCAATTCAAGGAATGAGGAACTGCTACCCCCATCTGAAATTCGAGCGGCATCCGGCACCAAAATCTCACCGAACGATAATCCCCGGGTTATGTAATTCGCCCGCTCTCCCATATAAGTCGCAAGCTCCCCGAGGGAACTCAGCCCGTAAACTGTTTCATCAGTATGCAGCGGCCACGCAAGACGCGCCTTGGCCAACTCGCCACCGTGCCCTCGCAGCAACACCTCAATGCCGGTTTCTTCCAAAAATTGCAACGCCAGCATTTCCGTAAGACCATGACTGACATACATTCCATCTGTCATCGAAACCATTCGTGACATATTCGGAAGAAAATCACGAAGATATTCTTCGTTAAGACAGAAGAAGCGATGCTTGGTACCCGCAATGCGCGCCAATCGTTCGGCGATCACCTGATCAGCGCACCCATCAATGCCAAGAGTATATGTCTCCAGGCCGCGCGCCCTCGTTCCGCTTGCGCTGAGAATCGCCCTGCTGTCAAGTCCGCCTGAAAGCGCAAGTCCTACGGGCTGGACCGAATTTAGCGCCCTCGTTACAGCATTCTGGAATTCTGTCTCAACGGACTCCAGGTATCGCTCTTTGTTGTTGGACTTATTTCTAAAAAACTCAGCAACATCGATGTATTGCCGAAGCGAGACGGAATCTCTGCTTGCATCGTATTCCAGCAGAGTTCCCGGAGGTAGCAGAGACACATCTTGCACGAGGGTGCGGCTGCCAAGCAGTGAGCCCAGTGTCAGATAATCCGCAACGGCACGCAAATCCAGTCGCCGCGCAGATCGCCCTGCAAACAGAGTAGCCGAGAGATCAGAGCTAAACCCGAACCCCTCTCGACCATGCCGCCAGTACAGCGGGTGACTCCCAATCGCGTCGCTTGCGATGATAACGCGCCGCTTAGTCGGGTCTATAATGACTACGCAGAACTCTCCGTGGAGATGCTCCACAAATCGCTCCTCGTATTTTGCATACAACTTTCCCAGTAGCTCTGATGTTCCGCTTATGACACTACTAGCGCCGCCGTCGACCACTCGCAGAAGGTCCGCTCCATTATGTAGCACACCGTGAAACAACACACAGGGCTCGGACACACGAATTCGTGTCACATCCTGACCGGACAATCGAACCGACTGGAATTCCCCGAACTTCCAACTGCCGTCCATTGCCTCTATTGCGGATGTCATCCTGCAGTGACGCTGCATCATTTTCTCTGACGCAGACCGAAACCGCGGAGATGCGTCATCCCGAGTTGATGAACCAACGACACCGAGCAATCCACCCATTTACGAAACTCCTCAAGTTAGCCATCGATGCGACTGCACGTCACGCTCAGGCCCGTCAGATTAAGCGTATTTGGCAGTGACCCGACAAATCCGCCCGAACATGAAAATCTCCACTGCAATTCCCGCAGAAGTCACTGATTCATATACACATGCTACTACTCGCAAGTGCTCTCAAATAGCTCACCTGCCTTTTGGATTCAAAAGCTGTAGCTGGCCATATCGAGCACGGATTCTTTTTCACACCAGAAAACTCTCAGATCCGGATCTGCTCGGGCAAGCGCGTTTGTCCAGGTGGCGTTTCTTCACGTGAACACCCAAAGTGGCGTTCACTTCTGCTATCCGGAGCCGAAAGTACACCGGCGATATTCCTCAGATCCCCGCCCCATTTCGCGAAACACGCTAAAGCCCAACCTTCACCAAAATTGACTCTCTGAACTGCCCTCAGCGGGAACCCCGCTCACACCAGGTTTATCACACTCCACGCTTTCGGTTGCCGCCGTAAGTCAGAACTATACTCTGGTAGACGGTCCAGCCCTATCCCTGCACTTTACATATCAACCCGATGTGTAATGGAATGACGCCCAGAAAGGCAACGGGATTCTCTCCGCAAAGTACGCCACTACTTGCCCCTCACCCTTGTGCCCGACCATGCAACCACGCTTCTTGGTCCCTCAATTTCTCAATTCTATCTCGATGAGCGCTGATGCTTACACTGTGTGAATTTTCCGACAGCATGCCGAAAATTACACCAGTGTCGCGAGAATGCTGCTTCGACGCAAACAACCGATCTCCCGGTCCAACTGAGTCCGACGCAGCAAGACTAAGGCGAGCGCCGTCGCACTAATTGTCACCGCGCTCGCACACCAGAATTTGCACGACATCTGTTCCAATTTAGCCAGACCGTAAGAATAACTGGGTGACATCACTATGCGTGCCGCTTAGACCCCTTTTCCTCGCGTTTTTCCCAGGCATCGATGCGAAGCCCCATTCTGATTTGACAGATGCTATTCATCGCACATCGGATTCAGCACGGGTAGGAGACAGTAACTTCCCAATGCTATCTCCAACAGCCTGCAATTTCGTCCCTTACTTTTTGCACAAGCACCTCCCAATCGTGGGCCTCTGCCAGTTTTAGCCCCTCGTTCCCAAAGCTCCGTCGCAACTCTACATCTGTCGCCAATTTGCGTATCGCGCCCGCAACCGCGTCAACAGATGCGCCCTCAACCGCGAATCCAGATTTCCCATGCACAATCGCTTCCTGCTGGCCACCGGTGAGCCCACAAACCGTAGGCACGCCCGCCGCGGCCGCCTCAACGAACACTATTCCAAATCCCTCAATCATTTCACCGACAGAGATCGAGGGCATCGCAAAGATATCCGCAGAAGCAAATAGCTGCGGCTTCTCAGGCTCCGGAACGACACCCGGAAATTTAACCCACTGGGAGATTCCCAGACTGTCCGCAAGTTTCTCAAGATCGGCTCGATCCGGACCATCGCCGGCACACACAAGCGCAATTGGCAGCTGTTCCTTGAGCAGTTCTGCAATTGCTCGAATTACCATTGAATGATTCTTACGCGGCTCCATACGCGCAAGAGTGAGTACAACGACACACTCTCGAGGCCAACCAAACTTTTCTCTATATCTCCTGCGGTCACGCTCTGGAATACGAAACGCATTGCTGTCGACCCCTGGATGTATACAAACGCTATTAACATTCGGGAACGCTTCCATCAGCAACTTCCGAGTGTTCTCGCTGTTCGCAATAACGAGGTCGGACGCTTCATACACTTTCCGCGACAAGAAGCTCAATTGACGACTGGTCTTACTGACCAGCACCTCTTCTCCATGGACGAAAGTAACCAATCGGGCGTTTGCCGAGTTCGACTTACAGTAAAGCCATGCAGGAATCCCGTCTGGCACAGCGCGCAATGCGTGAATGGTCACCGAATCGAATCCAGTGTTCCCCTTTACTTCTGCCAATTCCCGAACAGCAGCACATTGCTTCCACAATAGAGCAAGATACTTCGGCGACAGCGCGTCAAAATGTGGCATCACGCCTACCCGCCTTGATATTCTCAACGAGTTATCGATGCCGCAATCGAACTCGGTCTGTTGAGTTGCCTCTCGAGGATCGGACGAATACGCCGCGGTGAGTACGCGAACTGGCGTCGGCCAGCGACTATAGAGTTCGTACAGCCACTTATGCGCGCCTCCGATCGCGGGTGGGAAATCAAAGGAAACCAGAAGGTCATTTGTGCGTCGATGTCTTGACGCGCCACCGACTCTGGGACTTAAAAAGTCGCCTCCCAAGCCGTCCGGTTGCCCACCCCTTCGTCCCACTTTCATACT
>JAJZKY010000121.1 GCA_021803885.1 Planctomycetota bacterium | reverse complement strand
TTGCACCGTCTGCTTTTCATGAATCATATCTCCGATGGTCAAATGTCCCTGCTGGCGATCTAAACTCAGTATATTCCGAATGAGAAAATCCCCTCGGCCGAAGTTGCCTTTGCGTTCGTCAATAGCCCGGCCAATCTGCAGACCCACTTTTTCAATCATCTCGCGATCCTTCCGCGGCAGGTCCTCCAGCATCCGCCCGATGGCGGCAATGGCGGGGATGCCATCCAGTTGCTCGATCACATTCTGATGGGCTCGCGTAATAACCATGGTGTGGCCCACCGGCCGGCAACCCTGCGACACGACGCAATCAACCTGCAGCGGACCCGCCATACCCACACCGACAAGCCCGGACGAATATATATTCCCATTCATGGTCAGACGCGTCTGACCAGGCTGGGTGATGCCGCTGGCCATGCCGCCGACCACCGGTGCCGCTGGAAATTCCTCCGAACATGCATCCAGCAGTTGTACCACCGGCGTGGTGAAGGGATCGCCGAGAACTACAAATAATCGCAGGTCCGTTGGCAGTTCCAGCCGCGTCCGCAGCACCTGGTTATCGCCGAGAATGTCCGCCCATTCGTCTTCCGCCAGATGAAAAGGTTTGACGGTAATGCCGGGCAATGACATGGCCAGAGCGGAGACCGCGGCCGACCGTTCAATTTCACGATCCACCCCCAGTACGCTTTCGGCGGTGCATGCCAGGAGAGAGCGCGCGGCGAGTTGTTTCTGCAACGTGGCCAGAACTTCCGGAAATGCCGGAGCTAACTGGATGGTAACAAAAGCCACCACGAGATCCACGGGGGCCCCCTGGAGCTGGGACTGCAATTGATGCGTCAGCTCCGCGGCGAGTACCGCCGGTTGATCGCCGACACAAATGGCAGATGCGATGCGCATCAAGGTTCCTTTCAGCGGTCTGGCTAACGTCAATTTACAAAGCGCCGGACAATAAGGGTGTCATTCTGGCCGCCAAAGCCGAAGCTGTTGGACATGGCCACATCAACCCTGGCCGGTCGCGCTTTATTCGGTACGTAATCCAGATCACATTCCGGATCGGGCACGGAATAGTTGGCGGTTGGGGGAAGAATTCCATCACGAATAGCCAGCACGCAGGTAATAGCTTCCACAGCGCCGGCGGCGGCAATCAGATGGCCCATCATGCTTTTAATGCTGCTGATAGGCACCTGTCTGGCGTGTGGACCAAACACTGTTTTAATGGCCTGGGTTTCAGTGGAATCATTTTCCTTGGTGCCGGTACCATGAGCATTGATGTAATGAATATCCTCAGGCTGCATGCCCGCGTCGCGCAGGGCTTCGCGAATAGCCACTACCGCGCCGCGACCCTCGGGGTGTTGATCAGTAACACGGTATGCATCCGCCGAACTGCCATAACCGACAATTTCTGCCAGAATGCCGGCTCCTCTTTTTTGGGCATGCTGCAGCGATTCGAGAATCAACATTCCTGCACCTTCGCCAATGACAAAGCCACCGCGTGTGGCGTCAAACGGCCTGCAGGCCCGCGATGGATTATCGTTGAAAGTGGAAAGAGCGGTGAGTCGGTTAAAACCGGTGACACCGAAGGGATGGATCATGGAATGAGCACCACCGGATATCATCACCTGGGCGTCACCGCGACGGATAATTTCCGCTGCTTCGCCCAGCGCCTGCGTGGAAGCCGCACAGGCCGTCAGGCAGTTAAAAGCGGGGCCACGGGCATTAAATTCCATACTTAGATGGTTGGCGGGCATGCAAGGCTCCTGCTCAATTTCACGCAGGGCATTAAAGACGCTCAAGGCTCGAGTGCCCCATTTTGTGGTATCCAGACAAGAAGCGGCATCATCCCAACTGGAAATGGCGGTGCCGGTAAATGGCACAAAATCCAGCGCCGCATCACCGCTGCCCAGATATATTCCCACCTGATACGGATCAATATCGGCCGCGGGCGAATCCGCTTCCGGCAGGCCGGCCTGCATCCATGCCTGTCGGGCTGCTTCCAGCGAGAAGCCGGTGGCCCGACTGATCTCCCGGTGTCGGCCCGATCGGACAAAGCGCTGGGGCAATTGAAAGTTTTTGACTTCCGCGGCAAATGTTGTGGGAAAAGTACGGGCATCGAACAACGTTATGGGCGCAATGCCGCTTTCGCCGGAAGTTAAGCGTTGCCATACGTCCTGCAGGGTCTGCCCGAGGGGTGTTACCCAACCCATTCCCGTGATTACCACTCTGTTACGCATTAAAGTTACTCCAATACACCGCTGGTGCGGCAACAGCTTTTGTCAGGCTTCGCCATTTACACATATTTTTTCAGCACCACGGTTGAATTTTGTCCGGCCATGGAACTCGCCGCCACCAGCACGTGATGCAATTGAATTCCTGTCTGAGGGGTATGCGGCACGTTGATGCTGTCCAGCGGATGAAGCGTGTTAATGCCGGGAGGTACGGTTTGCTGATGCACGGCCATGGCCGCGGCGACAATATCCAGTGCCTGAGAGCCGGCACCGCAATCTCCGGTGGCCCCCCGCAGCCCCACCACCCAAGGATTCGGGCGGGAAGAAAAGACCTGATGAATAGCCTTGATGTCTGCGGCGTCGGTGGCTGGAATGCCATAACCAGGCGGTATAATCATGTTTACGTCATCAGGGCCGATCGCAGCTTCGCCTAAAGCTTTTTTTATGGCGTAAGCCATGGATTCGCCAGTGGAATCGCATTGACCTGCCGGCTGGCCCGTGGCGGAAGCTCCTAAACCGGCGATTTCGGCATAGATGACTGCGCCCCTGGTCCGGGCCGATTCCAGATCTTCAAGCACCAACACCGCGCCACCTTCACCAATGACGGTGCCCGAGGCGGCCTTATCCAGCGGTTTGCACGCATGTGCCGGGTCTTCGTTGCCGGTAGTGGTCAACCGGTTCAGCAGCGACCATCGCATAAGACCCACCGGATGTGTTACAGATTCGCACCCGCCCACCAGAGCCACATCGGCGTTGCCCCGCTGAATAGTGCGGCAGGCTTCCATCAAAGCCAGGCCTGCGGAAGCCTGGCCGCAGGTGATGGTGTTGGAGGGTCCCTGAGTGTCGTGAATGATGCTGACATGACAAGCCAGCATATTCGGTAAATATTTCAGCAGCCACAGCGGCGTAAGATTTTCCATACCACTGGTTTTTCCCGGCTCCGCGGAATGGCCCCAGGTCGCCAGATTCAGACTCAAGTCTGGATTGCGAGCCTTAACCAATGCACTGGTCATCTCATTGAGGTCCGCACAGATCAACCCCGCACCGATATTGCAGCCGATACGAGTGGGATCTACCGTTTTCCATCCTGCCGGCAAAGCCTGGGGACCGCCAAATGTCTCAATCATGCCCCGTGTGGCCAGGCGGGCGCTGCGCACGGCACCATCTGCGGCAATCACTGCAAGCTCAATATCACGGGCCATAATTTTGGTGGCTTTGCGGTAACTTTTGGGCACATAATCGGTGGTTTTAAACGGCGGCACGATGCCGGCGATCCGGCTGGGAAAGCTCGCGGCATTAAAGATGGTCAAGGGGCCGATCCCGGATTTACCGGAAATTAAACCCTGCCACAAAGTTTCTGCCGACAATCCAAATGACGAAACCGCCCCTAAGCCGGTAATGACAACACGTCGCATGAAAACCTCTATTAGAGGGTGAAGCAAGCCTCACCCGTTCCAACAAACCTGCCCGGTGATCCAATCAACCCTCACCGAGGTCTGCCTAAGTATACTCAACGGCGGTCCGGATGCGAGATGCCTGCCCCGGGGCCAGGTTTGTCGGGTGTGGTGAGCAATTGTGGCCAGGTGCGGAGGGCAGCGGGGCGGTCAAACAAACAGGTACCTGATCCCATGTTGCATGTGCGACCTTGTTTCGAACTTGTTGCATGCTTGCCCTAATCAGCCACTCGGCATATATTTTTGTTCGTTAGCGGCTGTATCAACCGCTGTCCTTTTTTTTGGAGGTTATTTTATGGATGTTCAAATTCCAACTTCTTCCACCACTTCCAAGGGCCACCAGTGGACACGGCGTACTTTTGTAACCGCCGCTACAGCGGCTGCCGCATGGACCATTACCGGCTGCAGTACCAGCAAACTGGCCATGCTCAAATCCAAAAAGGCGGGCGTCTACAAGTGTCCGTTTGGTACCACCCCGGGCGGTAAAGCCGTAGAAATGTATTCCATCAGCAACGGCAATGGGTTAGTGGCCCAATTCATCACCTACGGAGCCAG
The DNA here is from genome assembly GCA_021803885.1 of Planctomycetota bacterium. The sequence goes on along the minus strand of JAJZKY010000121.1, from coordinate 5,827 downwards.
ACTGGTACGCCTGGGCGCACCGGATAAAAAAGGCCAGATCGGCGATGTGCTGCTGGGTTATTCCACTTTGGCGCCTTATATCCACCACAACACTGATCCCTACTTTGGCGCTACCATTGGTCGCTACGCCAATCGCATCGCGCGGGGTACATTCACATTAAACGGCAAGACCTGCCATATTCCGCTTAACGATGGCCCCAGTGCTTTGCATGGTGGTCCGCATGCTTTTGATGAGCAGGTATGGACGGCTACAGAGTATCAGGAACCCGGCGGGTTCGGCGTGCGTTTTCAGTATTTCAGTCCCAACATGCAAAATGGCTTTCCCGGCAACCTGCTGACTACGGCCACCTACGTCCTTACCGAAAATAACGAATTGCACATGCGCTTCCGCTGCAATACCGATCAAGCCACCGTCGTGAACATCTGCAATCACGGCTATTGGAATCTCGCCGGACCTGGTAAAAAGATTCTGGATCACGTTTTGGAACTTAATGCGGACCATTATACCCCCGTGAATGCCATGCTTATTCCCACCGGCCAAATTGCTCCCGTGGCCGGAACTCCGTACGATTTCCGCAAGCCGGTGCGCTTGGGTAGCCGCATTCAGCCATTTCCGGCAAAATCCAAAGCGAACTTTGATCAATATCCGTATGGCTATGACACCAATTTCTGTCTGAATGGGCAATCCGGGAAGATGGCGTTTGCCGCCCGCGTGAGTGAGCCTGTAAGTGGACGCGTCATGGAGGTTTATACCACTCAGCCCGGCATTCAAATTTACACCGCCAATTTTCTGGATGGTACCCTCGATGGCATCGGTGGAAAATACCCCAAACACGGGGCTGTCACCTTCGAAACGCAGCATTACCCGAATTCTCCGAACCAGCCGAATTTTCCCTCAACGGTGTTGAACGCCATGCCGGCTTACTACTATCAAAGAACCATTCACAAGTTCCGCACTCTGTAAAATTTGTTTGTGGATGACAGAAACTTCCGGGCCGCGGCGTACGCCGCGGCCTTTTTTTCGGACAACCGCCCAGTCTAAAGTGGCCGGTCACTTTGCATCCAGGTCCGCAGCGGCTATCATCCGGCTTGTTTTCAGGGAAGGTTTCGCGTGAGCGCATCCGTGCAACAGAAAAGCCTCCATTCCCCCGGGCAACCACCTGCAGTGCGTCGCTTTGGAGGTGCCGCGTTGGCCTTGCGGACGATGATGACGGCTGCTGTAACCGGCAGCCTGCTTTTTGGCCCGCCGGCGTATGCCCTGCCTACCAGTACCATTATTACGCCGACAGTGTTTCCGGTACTTACCCCAACCACGCCCATTGATCTGCCGCTGCAAGTTGCTGCGGACCATAGTGATGTCTGGATTAGTGGAACCAACATCCAGCATATTTTTCTCCAGGGGCACGTGCAAATTCGGGTGGGATATCGCCGGTTGTCGGCGGACGCGGCATCGGTTCGGCTGCGTCCGATTCGCGGTGGTGGAACGGGGGTTTTTGCGGCCACTATTTATTTACAGGGGCATGTGCGCATCAGTGAAGGCGTAAAGGGCCAGGCGATAAGCAAAGCCCGCGAATTGCTGGTCAGCACACGTGTACTTGCCAGGATAGAACTGGCCGGCTCGGCTCCGTTGCCCAAAAATGAATCTAAGAACCCCGTGGTGATGCGCGGCGCGATGTTGCGGCGGCAACTCGCCACGCGGCCCAGGGCCGTACCTTTCGTTCCGACGATTGAAATTCAGAAGACCGAACTGGCCTTGCGCGAAGGCTGGATCACCCGCAGTGCCAGCGGTGTTATCCAGGGCATTCCGTCGCCGGTAATACATTCTGTACCCACTCCCCGTGAGTTGGCGCATAAAAATGTCCCCAAGGCTCCGGCATCGCCCCCGAGAATTTTTGCTACTGGCAACCATATTGAAGTGCGCACCATCGGCAATCAACGCATCACCGTGGCCCGCGGCAATTTTTATCTGGTTCGGCAAACCGTGCCGGGTCAACCGCCGCTGGAATTACGGGCGGACAACGCCGTACTGTTCAGCCCGTTGGGCCAAAAAGAACCCGGCCCCGCCAGCGGCAAAGTGTCGCGGATTGCCCGGTCTGTGGCGGGCGTGTATCTCCAGGGAGATGTCAGCGTTACCGATGGCTACGAGACCATGCATGCCAGCCGGGTGTATTATGACCTTACCACCAACCGCGCCATTTTGCTTAATGCCGTGCTCAGCGATGTAGACGTACAAACCAAGTCGCCGCTGTACATTCGGGCAAAGGAAATTCTCCAATTTGCCCAGGGCCGGCTGGAGGCTAAGTCTGCCAAGCTATCCACCGATGAATTTTACGATCCGCATTATTACATTGGTGCCAGTTCCATGACCTTGCGGAATATCACTCCAGCGAGTGTTACCCCCGGTCCGCATCACAAACCGGTCTATGCATATACCGCCAAAAATGTTATTTTTGCCGTCCATGATGTTCCCCTGTTTTACTGGCCTTATCTGGCTGGTGATACGCGGCATCATTCGATGGCCTTGCGCAGTGCAACCGTGGGATTTTCCAACATATATGGCACATCGGTGCGCACAGACTGGGATCTGCTTGATCTGTTGGGTTACCATCCGCCCTTTAATCTTCATGCCGATGGTCAGGCTGTCTATTATTCCAATCGTGGCTTCGGAGGTGGAATTAATGCATACGATCAGGCTTTTGGCGGGCACGGCAGTATTCAAAGTTTTTTAATTGACGATCATGGAACCGACGATCTGGGTAACAATCGTACGTCGCTGCCGCTGCTGACCCACACGCGCGGGTATATTTCAGCCAGGTATATGCAGCGGTTGTCCGAGCAATGGACGGTTTCGCTGGAAGGAGCGTATTTTTCGGATCCCAATTTTCTGGAACAGTATTTTGACAGTCGTTATGAAACGGATTCGGAACACCAAACCTCGGTTTACCTGAAACAACAGCACGATACGGAAGGTTTGACGATTTTGGGCAAGTGGAACCTGAATCACTTTGTCACCAATGCCGACCTGGAGGATGACGAATTTACCGTACAAAAGACCCCGGAGGTGCAGTATTGGCGCGAGGGGGATCCGCTGCTGGGTATTTTCACCTATTACAGCCAGAGCAGTGGCGGGTTGGTGAACGACCAGTTCAGTCAGTCCACACCGGCCCAGCGTGGTTTGCAAACTGATTTTCCCGGTATGAATCAGAACGAAACTTTCCAGCAGTATTACCTCAATAACGGCTGGACCGATCAAAACGTGGCCCGGCTGGATAGCCGTCAGGAAATTGACATGCCTTTGTCCTTTGGGGCGTTGCACGTGGTGCCCTACGTAACAGGACGCCTCACCTATTGGGACAGCAACTTTTCCAGCGATCAGGTTAACGGCAGCACCACTCGGGCTTGGGGCGCGGTAGGTCTGCGGGCTACCACCACATTTTGGAAAGTTTACAAGGGATTTAATTCCAATTTTCTGGATGTGCATCAACTACGCCACATCATTCAGCCGGAAGTTGATGTTTTTGTTTCTGGTTCCAATGTACAGCAGGGGTATTTGCAGCCGTTCGACCGGAATGTTGAAGGTATCACCGATGCCAGCGGTGCAGAATTTGCCCTGCGGCAAACCTTGCAGACCAAACGTGGGTCGCCTGGCCACGAACAAATTGTGGATTGGATGACGTTTAATGTTTCTGCGGATATGTTCTGGAACAAGTCCGCAATCGGCCCGTTCAGTTCCAACAATCTCATTTATGCCGGAGGACCATTTTCCACCAGTGATTATGGTCAGCCCCTGGTGGGCTACTACGATTTCAGTCAGCCGGAGCTTAGTCAGGTGGCTGATAGCATTAACGCCAACGCCACATGGCGAGCTGGATCCAATGTTCGACTGCTCGGAGACGAAAGTTACAATGTAGATTTGCAGGAGCTTGAGACTGCCGATGCTGGTGTGATGGTCGATCAATCACCTTCCATCAGCTATTTTCTGGGCAATCGGTACATCAACGCAGTGAATTCCGATCAGTGGACTTTTTCCATCAATTATAAGCTGACGCGGAAATACGCTTTGTCCGCCACGGAAAGCTATGATTTTTACCTTGCGCATAACATTCTTTCCGCGGTGACCATTGTGCGAAAATTGCCCCACTTCTACGCAGCGTTGTCCTTGAGCTACAACGCGGACACCGCCAGTGAAGCGGTTTTCGTAAATATCTGGCCGGCCGGCTATCCCCGGTACGGCATTACCAGTCCCAGCGCCCTGCAGGCTGTTCAGCAGTAACCGAGTTGCCAAGCATGTCGCCAATCTGAATTTCGTCTATAATTAGATGCTGGTATGGAATTTGCTATGGGCACCTTACCAGTGCCGCCAAAGAGCATTACTGATGCGGCTAGATACAAATCAACACATGCGGCTTGATCAGCGCATGAAGCTGGCTCCGCGGATGATACAATCCATGGAAATTCTCCAACTGCCCGCCTTGGCATTGGAAGAGCGTATAGATCAGGAGCTTGCCTCCAATCCTGTGCTTGAACGGCAGGATGCTGCCACTGCCACCACTGGTGATAATTCTACAGAAGCCTTGCCGTCCAATACGGCTTCTACGGCTGATACTCTTGCCCCTGCCGAGGTGGATTCGGATCGGCTTTCCCGCGTTCTGGAGGAACAAGCGTATGCTTCCAGCGGCCGGTTACGCGCTTCCGGCTCCGGAGATCGAGATCCCAAGATGGAAGCCTTGGCTAACACCGAAGCCCGCAGCGATTCCCTCCAGGAACAACTGCACGCACAATGGGGTTTGGTGGATGGTATCAGCGAATCTGTGCGATTGGCCGGTGATGTGCTGATCGATTACGTGGATGATGAGGGCTATATTCGTGAAAGTATCGACCATATCTGCCACGATCTGCCTCAGGGAATACGTCGGCCCGATATCGAAGCAGCCTGGCCTGTTTTACAACGGCGTTTGGAGCCGGCAGGCATTTGCGCTCGAAACCTGCAGGAATGTCTGCTGTTACAACTCGACCTCCGTCACCGAGAACTGAATGTGGATGTAAAAATCCCGCGTTTGTTGATTCAGCATCATCTCCACGATTTAGAGATGAATAGATTGCCGCAAATTGCCCGCAAAACCGGCCTGACCGTCGACCAGATCAATGCCGCCCGCCACTTCATGGCCCGGCAATTGAATCCGCGGCCGGGGCGGAGCCTGGTCAACGAATCAGTCCCGGCCGTCACGCCCGACGCCATTATCGAGCGCGACGAAAACAACGGAAGCTACCGAATCCGATTGACTGACGAGCGTATGCCCCGGCTTTATGTCAACGATCTTTACCACAAAATGGCGGTCAATCGTGAGGTCGATGAAGCCACACGCCAGTTTTTGGCCAACAATATTCGCAATGCCCGCTGGATTATCGATGCCATTGAACAGCGGCGATCCACACTGTTGCGGTTGTTACGGGTGGTAGTTGAAGCCCAAAAAGATTTTATCGACATGGGGCCTGAATATCTTAAGCCGCTGCCCATGACACTGGTCGCTGATCAACTCGGGGTTCACGTAGGTACGGTAAGTCGAGCAGTGTCGGAAAAATATATTCAAACTCCACGCGGCATTTTTCCACTGCGGCAGTTTTTCACAGGCGGCATGGATAACGATTCCGGCGAGGCCATGAGCTGGGGAGCCATGAAGGCGGTGTTAACGGAAATCATAGCAGCGGAAGATAAAAAAAATCCGCTCAGCGACGATGCCATCGTCGAAGAACTTAAAAAGCGAGGCATTACGCTGGCCAGACGCACCGTGGCTAAGTATCGCAAGACCGAGAAAATTCCTCCGGC
>JAJZKY010000120.1 GCA_021803885.1 Planctomycetota bacterium | reverse complement strand
GTTCAAAGGGTCAACGGACCCAGTTTTCACCGCGGCTTCTTGCATCTGGAGCGTTTGCCGCCAATCAACCCTAATTTATAGGCGTGACAGAGCACTGGTGCTCTGACACGAAGGTGTGGCTGTTTCATGGGTTGAATCTATGCTGAAGTATTACCCAACATCAAGGCATCGCTCCCAACTGCTGGCCTGGGTACCGGCCTGCGTCTGTGTGATTTTGCTGGCAGCGATTGCCGGGCGCTCCTATTTTGAAAAGCCACCGCCGCAGGCTGGACAATATCTCACCCATGTCCAGGCGCTGGCGGCGCAAATGCCGAAAGTTTTTGGTTACTGGCATGGCCGCAATGTGCCGCTGCCACAATCCGCGGTTCATCTGTTGCAACCCAATGTGGACCTGTGCCGCAGTTTCGTCAATACCAAAACCGGCGAGCAGGCCACTCTGATGGTTATTGATTGTTCCGATACCCGCAATCTTTCCGGCCATTATCCACCGAATTGCTATCCTGGTAATGGCTGGGTTCTGAATCGATCCACCCCCATGACCTGGGTGATTCAAAAACGGCCCATTCAGGGCATGGAATATAAATTTCATCGTGGGGCTTTTGATACGGAATCACATATTTATGTCGATGATTTTTTTGTAATGCCGGATGATAAATTTCTGGCCACCGAGCGTGAATTTCTGCACGATTCCGGAAGTTTTAATGAACGGGTTTTTGGGGCCGCGCAGGTGGAATTGACCCTGCCCGGCAATATGCTTCCGGCTGATCGTCTGCGGGTATTTCATGATCTGGTCGGAGCCAATTGGAAACTCATTACCGCAATTTTACACGGAGTGTCTTATGATTCCGCCAAATGAACCGGTGGCGTATACGCCGGATTTAGCTCGATCTTCAATGGTTCCGGGGCCCGGACCCTTTGTGGATTCATCCGAGCCGATGAATAATCCTCTGTTGTTAATTCATCGGTTGTTGACGGGGCGCTATCCTTGGGCCATTCTCCTGGGCCTGGTGCTGGCGATTGCCGGTGCCGTCGTGTCGTACAAAAATGTCCAGCTTACATATAAAAGCGCCGGCTTGGTGCGTATTCTGCCATACCTGCCGCGTATTTTGTACACGACTTCACAAAACGAAGCTATGCCCATGTTCAGCGCCTACATCAATTCGCAGACGGCCCTGATTGAAAGTTCACGAACCATTGATCTGGCCATGCAGAATCCCAAGTGGCAGGCGTTACATCGTGGTATGGACGCCGCCGCCAAAGCTCAATTTGCATCCGAATTAGCTGTTACCCATAAGTCCGGCAATGAATTGATTTATGTCACCTTTACCAGTCGGGATCCGGTGGTGGCGCAAATCGGCGCTAATGCCGTCATAGATGCCTATCGGCAGCTTTACAGTCATGGCGATTCCGCCACCCAAAGTTTGCAAATCAACGCCTTGCGTGATCGCCAGACGGTTTTACAAAATGAACTGCAAAGCGATCAGGATCAGATCGCTGCGCTATCCAGCCAGTACGGCGCTGATGGTTTGGGCACCATTTACAATTATAAACTCGGACTGATGAACGAACTCGACACGCAGTGGCAGGAAGCCCGTATCGCTCTGGCCAAGGCTGGTTCCGGTCCCACACCCCGGTCCGGTGGAAAAAAAACCGCGGCGAAATCCGCCCTGGCCGCATTGGCTCCGGAATATGACCCGCAGATCGCGCAATTTGAGCTTCAGGCTCTGGCGCTGAAAAAATCCATCAAAGAATTGGAGCTGGCAGGTCTGGGCCCCAACAATCAACGCATTGTAACGCTGCAATCCAGCCTTGATGCCCTGCGTGATGAAATAAGGTCCTATCGGGCCAGCCTTGCGGGTAAAGGGCCGTCACTTGCTCCCACGACCCCGGGGGGCCCCATGTCGCTGGCCTTGCTGCAGGCGCGGGAGCATCAATTGCGCATTTTATATGAATCCGTCAAGGCGCAGACCCTGGCGCTGGGCAGTCTCTACGCCAAGGTGCAAAATCTCCAGACTCAAAGCCAGGACCTGCGCCGGCAATTACATACCATCAAATCCCGTATGGATGCCATCAATATGGAATCCGCGACGGGGGGCCGCATCCGGGTTGAAAGCACCGGTAATTTTCCGGCGGCGCCAACCACCCAATCACGCCATTTGCGGTTGGCTGCCACCGCCGCCGCAGGACTTGGCGGCATCGTTCTGGGTTTCGGTGTGATTCTGCTGTGGGGATTTTTGCATGGCCGGCTGCGCACCGTGGGTGATATGCAAATTACTCCTTTGCATTCTTACCGGATTTTGGGCGCCGTGCCGCAATTACCCTCCAATGGTGCCGCCACGGCACTGGAACTGGCCGTTGGAGCCCGCAGCATCCACCGCATCCGCGGCTTGCTCCAGGTGCGTCCCAATATGGACTCTTCGCAGGCTCTGGTTATCACCAGCCCCACGGCCGGCACCGGCAAAACCAGCATGATCCTGGCCCTGGGCTTATCGTATGCCGCCTCGGGAATGAAAACCTTACTTATTGATGCCGACGTGGTGGGGGGGCAGTTAACCGATCGTATGGGCATTCTCCGCAGTCAACGCCTTGGCGATGTTCTGGTTAAGCACAAAATGATCACCCGCGAACAACTCAAAGAGGCTTTAGCCGCAGCCGGAGAATCCAAACGTCCCATCGGTTCGGAACTGCTGAAAATGGGCTATATTGACCAGGAAATGCTGGACAAAGCCCTGCAACTGCAACGCTTAAGCAAACGCGGACTTATGGATGCTGTAGCCGGCAAACCATTGGATGAATGTGTGGTTCACACCAAAATTCCTAATCTGGATGTCTTGCCGCTGGGGCGGGCCAAAGCGCATCATGGTGCCCGTATGTCACCGGCCTCCATTCGCGCTTTGCTGGCCCATGCCAAGGAACGATATGATTCTGTGCTCGTGGATACCGGCCCGGTATTGGGATCACTGGAATCCGCGCTTCTGGCCAGCCAGGCGGATGGCGTGCTGATGGTTGTGGCTCGTGGTGAAAGTCGCAATCTGGCCGGTCACGCCGCCGATTATCTCGCTTCCGTTGGCGCCCATCTCGAAGGCGTGGTTTTCAATCGCGCCACCGAACGTGATATGCACCGGCAGTCGTATAGTACTTCACTGGAAAGTTTTGCCAGCGCGCCGCCGGCTGCGGATAATGCGTTGACCCTGCAACTGGATGCCGAGCGACTTAAGCCGCTGGCTCCCCTGGGGCCTTTAGCCCTGGCCGTGGCCGCATCCGCCAATACCCAGGATGAAGAGGATAAATGATACCTCCCGCGGAATCGGATATGGATAGTCATGCCAATACCTCGGCCGACGCGTTGACGGTATGGGGATATTCCCCGTCTGCATTGCATGATTTATTTTGGCTCTCCAGAGAAGTTGCGATCGTGCGATCCGGTTCCACTGCCCCGCTGTCTCCCGAAGCCCGCGTGTTTTTGCTTATTTCACCAGGACGCTTGTTCCGCTTGCACCTGCGTTACGTTCTGGATCGCTTGTTCTGGATGCCACGGGCTATGTACCTCATTGGCTTGAATCCACCGCCACGGCATCACTCCGCGGCTGAAAAGAAGCTCCCACGCTCAACGCCCCATGACCCAACACAAGTACCTCCGGAAAAGCTGATGGTTCATCATTATTCATCAACAGTTGCACCTGCCGCACGTCTGGCCCTGACCACACATCGACCTATTGCGGAATTCTGGCGGACCATCAGTACTGTGGAAAATCAATGGATGAGCCTCCGTCGGCGGTATCCCGATTATGCTTCACTCAAAGTTCCAGGGCTGGCGTATGCGGATCATGGTCGCCAGGCACTGGAATATCTTCAGGCGTTGACACGGGATTGGTCTGATCCGGAAGCGGCTATTCCCAGTATTACCCGTTTGGCGTATCGTGTACGTGGCCTTACAGGTTTTGATATGTCTACGCTTAATATTCATACACGGCCTCTCTGGATTGGCCGTGGTAACGTCGCCGCCGGGGCGGATCCCAATAGCTGTATATTACCCGATGCATCACCGGCTTCCATGGCTGCGGTTCCCATAATGAGGAGAAAATTATGAATTCACGACAACGGATGAAACGCCGCCTGTTGATACTCGCCGTTGGCTTCCTGGTCTTGATTCTGCTGGGTGGAGCGGTGGTGATGTATCGCAAACATCGTATTCATGAACACTTCCTGCAGCTCCGCGCCCAGGGGCTGGCGGCGGTAAAAGCGAAAAAATATGAATTGGCGCTTAATGATCTGGGCGCTTTTCTGGGGCAAGACCCCACCGACCTGCCCTCTCTGGAAGGTTACGCCGCCGCCAGCATGAAAGTGCCGCTGCCGGGTGGCAGAAATCTTTATCAGGCCGCCTCGGTCCTTAAGCAGATTCTTTATCAAAAGCCTGACGATCTCTACTATCAGCAGAAGCTCGTGAAATTACTGGCCGAACTGAATTACAATGTGGAATGTGTTACGCTGGCCCGGCGGATGCTAACTAAAAATCCCAATAACTTGCCGGCGCTGGAATCTGAATCTCTGGCCTATGGACGGTTAAGAAAATTTAAGCGCGCCTTCGCTGCCGCCGGAAAAGCTTTCCAATTGGCACCCACCCGTATCCAGAACGGTTTACTGGCTTTGGATATGCTCTATCAGCAGCAATTGCCGGCGGCCACGCTGACCAGCTGGGCAGAACAATTCCTCAATAAAGCGCCCGCCGATCCGGTTTATCAGGTGCTTACCAGTGCCGCCGCCACTTTGACCCAACACCCGCAGCGAGCCAAAAGCCTCGCGCTGCAGGCGGCTGCGAATGTCAATATCACGCAATATCCCAGCCTGATTCTCCCCCTGACCCGGCAGCTCGATTCACTGCAACTATATACCCCAGCTACGCTGGTGCTGGAACAGGCTGTGCATCGAGGCGCCGCCGTTCCAATTTTGGAAGCCCTGTGTGATCGCCTTTATCAGCAGGGGCATGACAACCAGGTGCTGCAACTTACCGCTACCAAGTCCCTGGTTCATCCGCTGCTTTTGGCGTATCGTGCCCGTTCGCTCATTCGCCTGGGCCATTCGCACCGTGCGGCACAGATTCTTAAAGTGCTGAAATCAATTAAATCGCCGGTGGCTGGACAATGGAACGCGGTTTTGAATTTGCGGTTGCATCCAAAGGTGTCGGATTTAACGCGGATGAAAGTGCTCCGCACGGCCGTTGCTACGTTTCCCGGCCAACCCTATTTTGTTGATCTGCTGGCCGACGGATATCAACACGTGGGCGAAACGGAACTTGCGCTGATCGAATGGAAAATGGCCGCGCGCCTGGCTCCCACCTGGCCGGAGCCATTGTTAAATCTGGCGATGGTCTTAGCCCGGACCGGACACCTGCAGGCCGCTAATGTGCTTATAAAACGCGCCACCACGCTGGCTCCTGATGATCGGCAGGTACATATAAACCGCATCCGTCTGCGGGCCATTACTACGCCCATCAACCAGCCCGACCGGGTGGAAGCACTTCTTAAATCTATTGTTCGTTTAGAACACCAATTTCCCGGAAAACCGATTCTCCTGGCGGAGCAAATTCGTGGTCTGGTGGTCTTAAAACAAATCACTGCGGCGCAACGCCTTATTACCGCTGAGCTTTCTGCCCATCCTCCACGCCGGTTCTCCACACTCCTGAATCTTTATGCTCTGAACCGGCAAAATAAATTAGGCCTGGGACAAACTATTCTGGCGGCGATCCAAAAACTTTATGGCCTGCGTCCGCGCCTGGCTCTGGCGTATGCCGGACGATATCTGCAGGCTAAAGAGCCTCAAAAGGCTCTGGACTTTTTACAATCACACCGCCAAACTTCCGGCGCTTATGCTCCGGAATGGGATTTGGCCATGGCAGAGTATTTTGCCGCCACCCAAAATGCCGCTGCCGCAAAAGCCTGGAAAATAGCGGCGGCGGCGAATGCGGATAACGCCCATGCCCAGTGGCTGGCGCTGTCCGTGCCGAGCCTGCAAACCGATCGTCATTTCATTCTAAATACCTTTGTTCGTCTGCAATCCATTATCGGCAAAAATGGATTCTCGTGGAAAATGGCCAAAGCCGGCTGGCTGATTAATTACAGCACCGGTAAAAAAGACCTTCTGGCGGCGCTAAAACTTCTGGACCAGACTATTCGCACCTCGCCCGATGTGCTGCTGCCGCACTTATTGCTGGCACAAATTGATCTGAAAAATTCCGACAAGGTTGACGCCATCAGCCAGCTTCGGGTAGCCGCCGCTCTGGCGCCGCAAAATGCCGGCGTGGCTTTGCAACTTGCGCAATTATACCAGAGTGAAGGGGATAGCGAACACGCCCGCCAATATCTTCAACAGGTAGCCAATTCTACCGCCGCTACACCTGCCCAACAGCGCCAGGCCGTGGCATTATTTGTCGCCGATGGGCAGGTCGACAAAGCCATTGCCTTGTTGCGCCGTGCACAAGGTGCCGGTAAATCCACTCCCGGTGATGATCTGATCCTGGCTCAATTGTATCAGCGGGAGGGTCGCAATATCTCCGCGCAACGGTTGTATCGCCAGCTGCTGAAAAAACCCAACGCCGCGGTCATTGCCGCCGCCAGTGAGTTTTATGCGCGGCAGGGGCAAACCGCCAAAGCGTTGCAAATTCTCTCCGGACTTAAAAGCCTGCAGCTTTCCGCAGGCGTTATAAATATTATTTATGGCGATTTTTATGCTAATGCCGGTAATGCGAAAAAGGCCCTTGCCGCTTACCAGGCCGCTGCCGCCTCTGCACCCAAAGTTCAGATGATCTGGTATCGCCTGCTGGCTTTGGAAATGCGCCTGGGGAATGTACAGGCCGTCAAAAAAACCGTCCGCTCCGCCGCAGCCGCGCTACCGGATGATAAAACGCTGGAGTTTATCCAAAATAATCTTGGCACGATAAACCCGTTACTTCACAACGCCCTTCTTCGCCCACTGGCGATGTCATTGCTTTCCACTCCACCGCTGGCCGGTGCCCAGAGTGTGGTGCAAATTGTTGGCTCTGCGGTGGCCGCCAAACCCAAACTGGCGAATTTTGCGGCACAGCTGGCGGGCCTGGCCCGGCAACATCCGCATTTTGCTGCCTTACAAAATGCCGCCGCTCAATTTCTGATTACTGCAGGCCATCCCGACCAGGGCGCTATTGTTGCACTTGGTGCGGTGCGAATGTTCCCCGCTGCCGTTACCCCCGCCCGGCTTGCCGCCGTGGCCTTTGCCGCCGCGCACCATTGGTCGCAGGCTCTAAGCGCTACGCAAAGCTGGGCCAAACGCAGCCCGACGTATTCCACCTCCGCTAAAGTTCTGGAAGCTGTGGCTTATTTGAATCTTTCTGAGCCGGAGGCGGCCGTACGCACTCTGCGGCCTTATATGGCCGCGGCGCTGAAAGACCCCTCCCATGATCCCGGCATCATTGCCGCCTACCTGCAATCGCAAATTGCTCTGCATAACCTGGTTGAACTTAAAGCGGTGCTGCTGCCTCTGATAGCGCAATACCCCAATTGGCGGCAATTTGCTGTCGATATTGCCGGACACGAATTACCGGCCGCCACCGCCGCGCTGTGGCTCCATCGGGTTGCCGCCGCCACGTCCGCCACGGCGACGGCTGAAAAATTGCAAATTGCGCAAGGCTGGTGGACTTTGGGCCAGCGTGTTGGCAACAACGCATATCTTCATCTGGCTGCAACGCAGCTGGTCAACTTGCTGAATACCCAAACGCTGTCCGCATTGCAACGCTCCACAGTGCTTTCGGAGTTGGCCACCGTACAGTTATCCGCCGGCGAAACAGTTCCCGCGATTGCCAATTATCAGAACGCCTTGAAACTCAATGCCCATCTGCCAATGGCGCAAAACAATCTGGCCATGTTATTGGTGCGGGAAACGCATCCGGACTTGACTGAAGCCTTGTCTCTGGCCCAGGCGGCGGTAAAAGCTAAGCCAGCTGTCGCCGCTTATTGGGATACACTGGCTTTGGTACAGTCGCGCATTGGAGATATGAAAGCCGCGTTAAAATCGATCCAGTCGGCAATTAATCTGGAACCTGCTGCAGTGGAATGGAAGATCGATCTGGTACGCATTCTAGTTCGCGCCGGGGACATGAAACGGGCCTCCGATGTATTTAGAAAAATCGTCCCCCAGACCGTAAATTCCGCACAAGTGCCGGCCGGCACCCGTCAGCATTACCAAGCCTTGCTGCGGCGGCTAAAGTGAATATTTTTGCGGCAACAAAACAATGGCGGCATGGGACGTGATCGGGAAAATTCGCATAGGCCTGCTGGAAACAGAGATTCGGACGGCATTGCTCCTGGCAGTGCAACACGGTTGCGACACCCGCAGATATTGTCCGTGTTATCAGCGACATTCGTCGTTATGTCGTTGTGTTAAATCTCCCCATCGTCCATGATTCCAGGTTACAGAGGACAAGGTTCTCACTGTCTCCAGCCGTTACAGGGCCAGCAGGCTGGCCCGCTAAACCCGTAATCTGTGAAATCTGCGTAATCTGTGGATCATCCCTCCCGTTCTTTGTTGTTCGTTGTTCGTTGTTCGTTGTTTCTTAGTCCTCCGGTTACCTCCGCTACCGCCCTGTGAATTTATCGTAATGTGTCATCGTGTCGTCGTGGTAAATCTTTTCCTTCGTCATTCCAGATTCAAGGTTTTAAACCATGTCTGAATCCGTTTATCAAAAAACAGATGTTGTTCCGGTGAACCCGCCGGTAAGTGCGGCCAACTCGGAGATGGCTGATACTTTAATCAGCGGTCATAGCCCCTCGGCTGAAAGCCCGCCATCGCCTGTGCCGCACCTGGTTTTGCGGCCCGGATCGGCATGGCATCTGGTAGATCTCGCGGAAGTGTGGTACTTCCGTGATCTCCTGTTCAGCCTCGCTGGCCGCGATCTCAAGCTTCGTTATAAACAGACTTTCCTGGGCATCGCCTGGGTGGTGCTCCAGCCCCTGCTGGCTACCATGATCTTCACCGCCATCGGCATTCTCGCCGGCATGAACAAAACTGAAAAAGCGCCCTACCCCGCGCTGACATTCGCCGCCATGCTGGGCTGGAACCTGTTTGCCAATATCGTCACCCGCTCCAGCACCGTCATGGTCTCTAACGCCAACCTGGTTTCCAAGGTTTACTTCCCGCGTATTATCCTGCCGCTGGCGTCCAGTGTTTCGGTTCTGGTGGATTTCGCCTGTTCCTGCGGTGTCATGGCGATCCTGCTTTTAATCTATCACCTTAATCCGTTTCCCCATGCTCTGCTGCTGCCGTTTTTTATGCTGATTCCCATTCTCTTCGGCCTCGGCATCGGCATGATCTGTTCGGCCCTGGCCGTAAGTTACCGCGACATCCAGTACATTCTGCCGGTTTTCATGCAGATGCTCATGTACGCCAGCACGGTGATCTTTCCGCTCTCCTGGGTAAAACTGAAACTGGAACATTTCCATATGATGTGGGTATATCCGTATTACTGCGCCAATCCGCTCATCGGCATTCTTTCCACATTCCGCTGGGCACTGGTGGGCGGAAGTAATCTCGCCATTGGCGCAGTAGCATGGAGTGCCGTATGTTCGGTGCTGGTATTCATCATCGGCCTGGTGTTGTTCAAACAGATGGAAAGCCGCTTTGCCGACGTAATTTAACTCGGCAGCCCGGTTCAACCGCCACAGAGTTCACAGAGAAATACATTCACCACAAAGGCACCAAGACACGACGATGGAACGCCAAGAAGTGACGTGGGGACTCACAAAGAGGTAGCGGAGGGAACGGCGTATGGATAACCCCTCTATAAACCTCTTTTTCCTCCGTTGCCTCATTGTGAAATTCCATCCCAACGTTGTGTCCTCTGTGGCAATGGTCATGGTAAAAAGCTTTTGCGATTGGGGACGACGGTTTCACAAGATAATTTAGCCACAGAGATCACAGAGATCACAGAGGCGCGGAGGAAACAACGGATGGGGATGTTCATCACAAAGGCACAAAGACACAACGTGTATTCACAAAGAGGTAGCGGAGGTAACGGAGGGTGGTGATGGGGGATTACGGGTTACATGTTACAGGGGATAATAAATGCGAGCCGGTGGGTTTATCCCACCGGATATGTCGCATACCCCGCCCGCGGGTCTG
>JAJZKY010000119.1 GCA_021803885.1 Planctomycetota bacterium | reverse complement strand
ATGCGAAAAAGCTCCACGAGATTTATTCCGCGTTGACCAGGATATCCATACCGGATTCCTTTCCATTCAAGTAACCTTCCGACTTGCCGGGCATTCAGGCGTTGCGGCCGTCCAGCCCACTGCAGATGCCTGTCAGACTTAATGAAAAACAGCTTTTTGACCGCATGTACGGAGCGTGGCTGGGTCGATGTGTGGGATGCGCCCTGGGCAAGCCGGTGGAATGTTTTATGGGGCCGCACGCGGGGATGTCATCCAGGGATCGAATTAAAACTTATCTTGCGGCCGCGGGCAACGGAGAATATCCGCTCCAGGACTATTTTCCTGAACATTCTCCGGCCGAAGATCGCGCCGGGCGGGTTGGGTGCCAGGCTTCGACCCGGGAACATATCGCTTTTATGGAAACGGATGATGACATCCGCTATACCGTGATCGGGCAGATTATCTTACGCGAAAAATCCGCTGATTTTACCTCGTGGGATGTGGCCTGTGCCTGGATGCAGCATCTTCCTTATCGAGCGGTTTGTACCGCAGAAACACAAGCCTATCGGAATCTGGTGAATGGCTATGATTTTCATTGCAGTATTCCCTCGGTAGAGCCGGATTGGCAGTGGGTCAGCACCCATTACAACCCTTACCGCGAATGGATTGGGGCTCAGATCCGGGCGGATTCCTGGGGTTATGCTGCACCGGGCAACCCCCAACTGGCGGCGGAATTTGCCTGGCGCGATGCTCGCATATCGCACGTTAAAAACGGCATTTACGGGGAAATGTTTGTCGCCGCCATGATTGCCGCCGCTTTCACCTGCGATGACGTTCACGCAATTATCACCGCCGGTCTGGCCCAAATACCGTCCACCTCACGGCTTTTCAAAGCCGTGCAGGAGGTGGTGGCCATCTGCGATAAATATCGTCTTGATCCGCAGCGATTCGAGATGGTCTTGGACGAAATCTATGCCCTGTTGGGGCAGTATCACCCCGTTCACACCATCAACAATGCGGCACTGGTGGTCGCGGGCCTGCTGCTGGGCGGGCGGGATTTTGGCCGCGCCATAACCATCGCGGTGATGGGCGGATGGGATACCGACTGCAATGGTGCCACGGTTGGGTCCATCATGGGAGCGATGCTTGGGGCAACGCTGCTGCCGGTTCACTGGACTGCACGTCTGCATGACCGGTTGCATAGCGGTATTCTGGATTATCATCCGATTGCCATTTCCGAGTGTGCCATGCGCAGCGTCGCCATTGCGTCGAAAATTATGCCTCTTTCCTGAAAGAATAACTGCCCGCACACGGGGCCGTGCTGGGGTTGCTCGACGATGGTGATGCCGTCACACCGGGGGCAGTTTCCGTGGTGCCCTGATACGGCGGTCGGTGCGATGGCCCTGATGGTACAAATTTGACAGGTCGTTCAATCCGGCAGAATGAGACGCTATTGTCAACGCCATCCGCCGTCGGTAGGATTTGTCGGTGGGATTTTCGGCGACGCGTGATGAACAGTCCGGCTTGCATTTTGACAATGGAGATTTTCTATGGAGTATGTGTGTCTGAATCGGGGAACCACCGGGGGCAATTTATCACAGGAAGATTTTGTGAAAGTTGCGGCCGGGGCGGGCTTTGCCGGCGCTGATGTGGACATCAACTACGGTGTGCAGCACGGAGTTGCGAAACTTGCGGATCTCTACGCCACACATCATCTGCGCTTTGGTGGATGGGGGGCACCGGATTTCCGGGCGGAAAGTGCCAAATTGCCGGAGGGGCTGGCGCAATTAAAAAAAATGGCTCCGGTGGCGGCCCAACTCAAGGCCGATTCCTGCGCCACCTGGATCATGCCTTCTTCCGATCTGCCTTTTCTGGAAAACTGGAATTTTCATGTATCCCGAATCAAACCCATTGCCGATATTTTGCGCGACCACGGCCTTCGGTTCGGACTGGAATTTGTGGCACCGTATCATTTGCGGCGCAAGTTCAAGCATGAATTTATTTTTACTCCCGGACTGATGCTGGAATTGGCTGATGCCATTGGCACTAACGTGGGCTTGCTGGTGGATAGTTTTCATTGCCACACCGCGGGTACCACCTGGCAGCATCTGGCAGAAATCCCGGCGGAAAAAATTGTGCTGGCACACCTGAATGACGCCCCACGGGTTCCGGTAGGCGAAGTACAGGACGGCCAGCGCGTATTGCCCGGTAACGGTGGAATTGATTTGGTGGGATTTTTGCAGGCGCTCCGGCGTACCGGCTACAACGGCCCCATGTCGCTGGAAGTTTTCAATCAACAGCTTCGTGAAATGCCCGCCCCGCAAGCGGCTACCTTGGCCTGGCAGGCCACCAAGCGTGTGCTGCAAGTGGCAGGCTGAAGCTCTTCGGCGGTGAAAACCAGACATCTTGCCCGCGGTGAAATTGGAGGGGGGACATCCTGCCCGCCATGTGGCCGCGAGCGTCCTCGCCCGCATCGTCGTACCTGGCGATGCCCCAGCGTAGCACAGACATTCTTGTCTTTGGCCGTGCAGCACCGCGTCCGCAATCCCACATTCTTGTCTGCCAAACATTGAGCCTTGGGACCGCGGGCATCTTGCCCGCAAAATTTGCTGCCAAGCTGATCGCTGATCGCTGATCGCTGAAAGTTAATTGCTGTAAGTCCCCCTATAGCATCTCAAGCCAGCCGTTTTCGTTTGACCTGACTGAAAGCTTACGCTACCGTAAAAAGGGTAGCGTCACGGCCCATGGGTATGCGGATATGCCCCAGGTCGTGGTGGACCTGGCATGGGCTATCCAACAGGAGGCGTGGCAGAGCGGTTGATTGCGCCGGTCTTGAAAACCGGTGACGGGGCAACTCGTCCGGGGGTTCGAATCCCTCCGCCTCCGTTGGTCCGCCAGGTCAACAATGCCGGACTGTGCCATGACAGGAAGTGAGTCAACCGTCCGGCGCAGGCTGCAGTTGTACGGGCGACCGGCGTTTATACCGGCCATTGTTCATTTTCTCCTGTCTATCTTGCGACCCGCCGGGCCAATAGCATGGGGTTCAGCAGAAAGCGGAAAGTAGAGATTTACGTTGGTGGAACTGCCTTATAGAATTGCCGTGCTGGTGTATTTGTTTAATTCCCGCGGACAGATGTTGCTGCTCAAACGCTGCCGCAGCCCCAACCTGGATCTTTATTCGCCGGTTGGCGGCAAGCTGGAACAAGCCAGTGGCGAGTCGCCGTTTGCCTGCGCGTTACGAGAAATTACCGAAGAAACCGGCCAGCGCCTGGCCCTTGCGGATATCCGGTTGATGGGAATTGTTTCAGAAAAGGCCTTCGAAGGCCGCGGACATTGGCTGATGTTCTGTTTTGAATCTTTGACTGCGGTTAATTTTCCTGCCCACGAGATTCCCGAAGGAAAACTGGAATGGGTGGATCCCGCAGCGGTAGGCGAGCTTGAGATTCCGCAAACCGACCGCCAAATCATTTGGCCGCTGGTACAACAGCACAGCATGAATCTAAACCCGGGCGGCCCAGGCTCGCGAGCAGAGATTTTCAGCGTGCATATTGACTGTTCGGACGGCCAGCAGAGCATGCAACCTGTGCTGGAGCAATCCCGGCGGATTTAATCGTGGGGCCGCAAGGCGACCGGGTTACTCTTCCTCATCCTCATCGTAATAAATTTCGTCATCGTCGTCGAGGTCCTCATCATCGAATCCCTCTTCCACGTCGTCATCATCGTCGGCGAAGTCGTCATCATCGTCGTCTTCGCCTTCATCGTCGTCATCTTCCAGATCGTCATCGTCATCGCCGATATCGTCATCATCCGCACGCTTGCGCTTGGCCAGACCCACCGGCTGTATTTGGCCAGTGGCGGACAGATCCGCGACGAGGCTGTCGGACCACACCTCGAATAAGTCTGCCGAATCTGCCGGCAGCAGGTCCGTGCCGATTGATTCCCGGATCGATGCGAGAATCTGCGGTGACACCGGGAAATATGGATGTTCATGGGCAGGCAATGGAGACAACACAAATACGTTCATGGAACTCTTCTCCAAATGAGAACAGTGACAAACACAACTTTTGGAAACTGTTGTCGGAAACAATCCGCACAGTCCGATTTTTGTCATATTACCTTTCGCGGCTTATCTTCCGGCACATGCACCACGGTATCTTCTGCCAAACCGCCCGGGTTTTCAACCGGCCGCCAAGCCCGATAGCCGGGGAATTGGTGCAATTTATAAACCTCCGCCAACAATTGTTCAACCCCCCCGCGGGGATCGTCCACCGTTTGGATCAAGGGGCTTGATCCCGTGGAATTCTCCGGCGTAAATTACCCGCATTTTCTAAACTGTCAATACTACTTCGGCGCAATTTCCCCATGGGCTGGAGTAATGGCGTCAAGCCGCCTGTCTGATGTTATGATGGGGGCGTTGTTATGAAAGGGACAAATCGTGGCTAAAGCCAAGAGAATCGCCATTTTTCCCGGAACCTTTGATCCAATCACCCGGGGGCATCTGGATGTTATCGAGCGCGGCTGCCGGCTTTTTGATCAGGTTATTGTGGCCATCGGCAAGAATCCGGACAAGACGCAACTGTTTCCCGTCGAAGACCGAATAGAAATGATTCGCGGTCTGCTGGCCAAAATTCCCAATACTACAGTGGAAGCCTATAGCGGCCTTACCGTTGAACTGGTGCGACGCCGACGGGCCGTGGCCATTCTCCGCGGACTGCGCAACATGACGGACCTGGAATACGAATTCCAACTGGCGTTGACCAACCGGGTGGTCGCTGATGTGGACACGGTTTTTATTATGACCAACGAACGGTTTGGTTTTACCTCCAGCAGTTTAATCCGGCAGATCGCGGCCTTCGGAGGCGACCTCAAGAGTCTTTCGGGTCTGCTGCCGCACGTGGTGATACAAAAACTTCGCTACTATCGCGACTGTAAACTCGGGCCGTTTGCCCAGGCTCCGGTGGAGCCGCTGCGTTAAGCGCCGGTTGTCTGGTGCTGGGGACGCTGCGGATGCGGCCAGTCGAGGTGAAAAAACTCACCGCGCGCAGCGTCGAGTCTCTCGTACGTATGAGCGCCGAAATAGTCGCGTTGGGCTTGAATTAAATTAGCCGGTGAAACGGCGGCCCGATAGCCATCGTAATAGGCCAGGGCGGATAAAAACGCCGGCGCGGCAATGCCCTGCTGTATGGCCAGTGACGCAACCTGGCGCCACTGGCGCTGCCCTTTGGCCAGGGCTTTTTTAAAGTATGGATCGAGCATCAAGTTGGTCAGCGCCGGATTGCGACTATAAGCCTGGGTGATTTTTTGCAGGAATCGGGCGCGAATAATGCAGCCGCCACGCCAGATGCTGGCAATGGTGCCAAAATCAAATGTCCAGTGGTATTCCTCCTGGGCCTGCCGCATCAATTGAAAGCCCTGGGCATAGGCGCAGATTTTGGAACAGTATAACGCTTGCCGTACCGCTTCGATGATGGAAGTTTTGCCACTGACACGGGCGGGCTTACTGCCTTTAAGCTGCCGGGCTGCGGATACTCGCTCTTCTTTCAGGGCGCTCATGCAGCGGGCAAAGACTGCTTCGGCGATGGAGTTGGCGGGGACGCCCATATCCAAAGCGCTGCCCGCGGTCCATTTACCGGTTCCTTTCTGTCCGGCGGCATCAAGCACCATATCCACGAGAAATTTCCGCGGCTTTACCGGGTCGCGCTGCCGCAGGATATCGGCGGTTATTTCAATCAGGTACGAATCCAAATCGCCTTGATTCCACTGGGCAAAAATGTCGCCCAGTTCGGCCGGATTGAGCTTCAGCAAATGCTTGAGCAGGTAATAGGCCTCGCTGATAAGTTGCATATCCACATATTCAATGCCGTTATGTACCATTTTGACGTAATGGCCCGCACCATCAGGCCCCAGGTATGCGGTGCACGGTACGCCACCGGTGACGGGCTTTCCCGGAGCCGCACCCGGAATTGGTTGGCCGGTTTTTGGATCCACCTTGGCGGCAATGGCCCGCCAGATCGGTTCCAGATGCTTCCAGGCTGCCGGGTCGCCGCCAGGCATCAGCGACGGCCCAAACCGGGCACCGAGTTCTCCGCCGGAAACACCCGACCCAAAAAATTTAAGCTGCGTGGAATATTGCTTCTCCCTTCGGATGGTATCAGTCCAGAGGCTGTTACCGGCATCAATGACCAGATCATCTTTTTCCAAACCGGCGGCCAGCAGTTGGCTGACCACTGTGTCGATGGCTGGTCCTGCTTTCACCAGAATAATGATCACCCGCGGTTTTTTAAGGGTGGCGAGGAATAGTGGCAGGGTTTCACATCCGGTGAGTTGGCCCGGTGTGGATGAATTTTCTCGAATGAACTCCTGCATAACCGCCGTGGTACGGTTAAAAACGGCGATATTAAAGC
The DNA here is from genome assembly GCA_021803885.1 of Planctomycetota bacterium. The sequence goes on along the minus strand of JAJZKY010000119.1, from coordinate 3,769 downwards.
CATGATCAGCTATGTTCAGGGCCAGATTTTTGCCCATAACGGCCAGGCCAATTAAGCCGACATCCGCGGGTTTGACGCTGTCACTCATATTTGTGTGCTCCAAAAAATGATGTTCGACACTCCATGGCGGATATGCTACTGCGAATGAAGTCGGTCGGCCAGCATGGCGGCTGGTCAAGGTTGTTCATCCAGAACCTTATCGACCATGCTGGACGGCGCGGCGCTTAGCGGTTAAATATACCCTGCCGCGATCGATAAACCGGCCTGACTGGGCGGTGGTAGTCGGCCCCACGGGTCCAGTCAAGAACTCCAGTGTGTGGTGGCACGTAATAATCAAACTGGGTGGAAGGCCCAGATTGGCCGGGCTTGGACCTACGGAGTTATCTGTTGTGAAGCAATTTTTACGCAGGTATCGTGGCATTCGTGGCACGGTCTTGTTTAGCATTACTTTTTTCATTTTGACATGCAGCGGCTGTATTGATCTGACGGGTTTGCCCAACGACCCGGTAGCCCAGACGGTAAAGCCTGGCAATGCGCACCTGTATAAATACCCTGGTCATCTGTATGCGATGCGTGGATTTTTGGGCATCTTTTCTACCGGAATGGATCTGCTGGTAAACAAGCTTAACAGCCGGCATATTGTGGCCTCTGCGGCGGTAGCGGATGAGGCGCGGTATCCGTTGCGAAAGTTTCTGATCCGCGAGTCCATCGCGGGTCGCCTTACGGGACCGTTGATTCTGGTGGGGCACTCGTGGGGAGCGGATGATCAGGTTCGCATTGCCAGGGCCTTGGGGCGGGCCGGCATCAAAGTGAATCTGCTGCTGCTGATTGACCCGGTAACGCCGCCGCCCGTGCCAGCCAATGTCATCCGCTGCGTGGATATTTACAAAAGTCATCCACTCACGGACTGGATTCCAGTGTGGCGCGGCGTTCCCGACGATGCGCGCAATCCCGCGGCGACGGATATGACGGTAATCAATTTGAGGACCGCCAAGGTTGGCTTTGATACTTCCGTAGTGAATCACGTCAATATCAGTGCGGTGCCGGGGGTGCAGAAAATGATGATGCATTATATTTTGGATTCTCTGCACCGCGCAGCGGGCCGCCCCGTTACGGTGGGTGTTACCACGTTGCCAGGCTCTGTTCATCCGCCATCCACTCAACCATCGCCCCGTGCGGCTGGCGGAGCCGTCATTCAACTTATGGCCAAATCCGCTTCCGATGTTACAATCAAGCAATAAAAGTGCGTCTGTCGGCGTCGATGGAACGCCTTTTGCGGCTTCTGGTTGAAACGAGATATCTGTTGCGACTGATTGTGACCATGACCGCTTTCGTGTGTGCCTGCGTGCTGGCTGTTTATTGGGGCACCGTGGTGGTAAAAGCCCGGCGGTTGGCCCGTAAAATAGGGAAAGATCCGAATGTGATTCCCCGCGAATTGGTGGGCCGCTGGATGCGATTGATCTGGGCTCCCACCGTGGTGGCTTGGTGTGTGCAGCCGTGGTTGGCGGGTTTGGGCTTGGGCCGGAAAACGTTTTGGTTGCGCAGGCTGATAAATCCGGCGCAGCCAGCAGCGGTGCCGGGGGCGATCATAGGCAGCCTGTTGGCTGTTGTGGCTTTAATTTTAACCATGATCTGCTGGCGGCGCATGGGGCTATCCTGGCGCATCGGAATCGACCCCGGCGAGCGCACTGAATTGGTTGTCCAGGGGCCATATCGGCTGGTCCGGCATCCCATTTATGCGTTGTCCATTTTGTTGATGCTGGGGGTGGTGCTCGCCATTCCGACACCTCTGATGCTGGTAACCGCCGGTATTCACATTCTCATGCTGCAAATAGAGGCACGTCGTGAAGAAACTTACCTGCTGAAAATTCATGGGCCGCAGTATAGCCGCTATCGGGATACGGTAGGACGGTTTATCCCTCGATTTCGGGTACAGTAGTGGTTGTAATACCGGCCGACATCGGGGTAGCGTGCCCTTGAACCTGTTGGTGCAGCATGATGATGGGACAGCGTGTCTGTAAAAAATACAATTGAACCACAGCTAGCACCCGCCGGATTGCTGCCGCTGGCAGGGCCGATTGAGCTTAACGCGTTTCAACTGTTGATGCGCGACTGGACGCAATTGGGGCCATATAATGCCGGTCAGGCCCTGTGCGTGGCAGGCGTGCCGGATCCGTCGCGCTGGCAGACCGCGGTTCAGGATGTGATGTCGGCCTTGCGGCTGGGGAGGCCGCAGGTTGAAGGCTCGCGGGCTTTTTTTTATCCGGTGGAAGTTATTCAAGTTCCGGTGATCACCGATGCCACGCTTGAATCGCTGGCTGGTCAACAGATGAACCTGCCATTTTCGGAAAATGATTTTCCGATTCGTTTTTTTATAATCACCGCACCGGAACGCCATTGGTTGCTCGTGATCTATAACCATTGGATTGCCGACAGTTTCGCGATGCGCTGCGTGATGCGCAATATTTTTGACCGATACCGCAATCCGGGTGCGATTCCGGCACCACTGACACTGGCCGCTCCCGACTTCCACAGTTTGTTTGGGCGCTACCTGGGGCGATTTCCGCTGCTGACCAGAATACGTATGAGTTCGGCCAATTCCCTGCGGCATCTGCAGGCGTATCGGCTTAATATTGCGGATCCGCTGGATTTTCATTCGGTGGTGTCTTTGCATCAATTGCCCGACGGCCTGGTGGATAATTTGCGGCATCAGACCAGGATTTTGCACTGTACCGTTAATGATCTGTTCCTGACGGCGCTGGCCTGGGCCTGCGGCCGGCTGACCGCCGCCGATCGTTATCGTCCGCGTCGGCGGCACAGTCGTAAGAAAATCGCGTTGGGTACTATTGTGGATATTCGACATAGCGCCAGCCGCACTTTGCATGACGTTTTCGGACTGTACCTGAGTTGCTGCACGATGCTGGTGGCCAGGCCGGAAACACGCCAGCTCCATGAGTTGGCGCGATCCATTGGCAGCCACTCGCGCCGCATTAAACAGACCGACCAGGCGGTACGCCGCTTTGGCACGCTTAAAACCGCCCACATCTGGTATCATTTGCTGGGAGATCCTCTGCATCAGGCGGGCTTTTTTCAGAAGGCCAGTCCTACCATCGCCGGCATTTCCAACGTCAACCTGACGGGAGATTGGATGGACCAGAACCAGGTTGACTCGGCCCATGGTCCCCAGGTGCTGGACTATATCCGCATTTCTCCAACCGGGCCGCTGCTGCCGATGGTTTTTACGCTGACCACGATTCGCCGGCGGTTATCATTAAGCGTGACATATCGGACTACGGCGCTAAAACAGGAGGCGATGGACACCGTGATTGCCGATTTTCGTGCGGCCCTGACGGAGTTGGCCCAATGAGCCTGCGTGGATCGTTAGCGCACACGGCGATTCGCCGGGTCCATCGCCATGTTTTGCGACCTGTTGCCGAAACTCTCTTTCCACCGAATTGCTGGCTGACCCGTCGGGCGACCACCTGGAATGAAGGTGGGCTAAGTCTTGCCGTACGTGAGAGCATCGCCTCCGCCATGGCCCGGCCTTATTGCGGCCGCTGTGGTGCCACACAGGGACCATGGTCACTTTCGCAAGCTGGATGTCAGCGTTGTTCCCACCGAAACCTGGGCGTAGCCACCATTGCCCGCGCCGGCACGTTTGCGCCGCCGTTCTCGCCGCTGCTGTATCGGCTGAAATTCGGCCGGCACTGGCAGATTGCTTCGTTGCTGGCGGTGCCGTTATGGCAGGCCAGGAGGAATACCACTGGAC
>JAJZKY010000118.1 GCA_021803885.1 Planctomycetota bacterium | reverse complement strand
GCTCAGCGCGGTCGTTACCGGCAGATAGAGGGTGCGCGGTCGGCGGATCAAAGGTGTGAAACCGAAGGCCGCATAGAAGGCTGCCGCACTGTCATCGATAGCGTCGGCAAAGATGGCATGCGCACCGATGGGCGCGGTCGCCACGGTCTTAATGGCGTCGAACAGCAGGGCTTCTCCAAGCCCTTGTCCGACGTAGTCGCTATGCCGACCAAGCCAGCCGATCAGCACCGCCGGGACAGTCGGATAGCGCGGCAGCTTCTTGGCCAGCGGCTCGGGAACCTCGTTCAAGGGCACGTTGCTGGACGACAGGGTGTAGAAACCTGCCACCCGTCCCGTCGTGATCTCCCTGGCGACGAAGCAGGTGGCGTATTTGCGCTTTACGCCCTGCGAGACGGTCTCGCGGAAGTAGGTGTCGATCCGGTCGTTGCCGCAGCTGAAATCCGCCCGCTTGTGCGCCTTCGCCAGCGGCTCGATGGCGAAGCGGACGCTCACCGGCGTTCGATCAGATCGGCATGACGCTTCGCGGCGCGGGCCAGCCGCTCTTTCGGTTTGGGCGGATTGATCAGCGCCTCGGCGAAGCGGATTTGATCTTCACGCGCAAGGCGCATGATCTCGGCATCCTCAACGACGCGCCTCGCGTCCTCTCCGGCAGTCGCAATGAGATAGCCCGTCAGGGTCAGGCCGCGTAGGCGAGCGGCGCGCTGCATCTGGTCATAGACTTGGATGGGAATCCGCGCTTCCAACCGGGCGGTTTCGGCTTCGACTTGGGACTTGGGCATGGCGGCCTCCTTCGCTCCATATTGTACGGCAAAATGCCGTATCGATCAATGATCGAACTGGGCCGCCACGCGGTCGAGCCGCCCAGGCACAGGCAGCGCCCGGGACTGCTCATCAAACCTGCAACGACGCGGTTGGATCCAACCACCAAATGCAAATAGCCGAAGCTTTAGCCTCCGGTGGTTCAAAGATGGGTAGCAGCGCAAGATGATTGAAGCTCCAATCGCAGCCGGATGAAAGTTCAGGGGCAGGTGAACTTGGCCGCCGCACGGCTGCGTCACATTGCCGGAACCCAGTGGTCAACCCGAAAGTACATCAACATGACGCTGCAACATGACGCTGCTGTTAACCAGCCAAATCCCAGGAGCCGTCGTCGCCTGATCAAATGTGCGAAAGATCTTTGACACTACCCGCCCTAGTCTAACTCTCTGGGTCGCCAATCATTGAGTGTTCGACAACGCCTGCGTTGGCGCGGATTTGCGCCTCAATTTCCTCGGCGATCTTGGGATTATCCTTTAGGAATTGCTTGGCGTTTTCACGGCCTTGGCCGATACGTTGGGAATTATAGGAGAACCAAGAGCCGGATTTCTCGACGATATTAGTCTTCACTCCGAGATCGATTAGCTCGCCAGTTTTCGAAATGCCTTCCCCATACATGATGTCGAACTCGCAAACTTTGAATGGAGGAGCCACCTTATTCTTCACAACTTTCACTCTGGTCTGGTTTCCGACGACCTCGTCTTTATCTTTGATTGCGCCGATCCGACGGATATCCAGGCGGATCGACGCGTAGAACTTTAGCGCATTGCCGCCAGTCGTGGTCTCGGGATTGCCGAACATGACACCGATTTTCATACGGATCTGGTTGATGAAAATGACGAGACAGTTCGATTTAGAAATGGTGCCGGTGAGCTTCCGCAGCGATTGAGACATCAGCCTGGCGTGAAGGCCGACATGGCTGTCACCCATCTCGCCCTCAAGTTCGGCGCGAGGAACAAGAGCGGCGACCGAATCGATCACAACGACATCAATCGCCCCAGAGCGAACCAATGTGTCAGCTATTTCAAGAGCCTGCTCACCAGTATCTGGCTGCGATAATATTAGATCTTCAATTTTGACGCCAAGCTTTTGTGCGTAAGTTGGATCAAATGCATGTTCGGAATCAATATAAGCGCATGAACCACCAATTTTTTGCGCTTCTGCTACAATAGTTGTCGCGACAGTACTCTTGCCACTAGACTCAGGTCCAAAAATTTCACAAATTCTACCTCGCGGCATGCCGCCAATACCTAGCGCAATATCTAACGATATTGAGCCTGTAGAGATAGCGGGAATCGTCTCATGTGGCTTGTCTCCAAGCTTCATGATCGATCCCTTGCCAAAGGCGCGTTCAATTTGCGCCAGTGCTGCGTCTAGGGCCTTTGTTTTGTCGCTTGCGGAAGTTTTGGCTCGTTCATTCATAACATGGTCCTTTGTATTCGTTTCATGCACGACGTGGTTGCCCCAGCTGTCTTAGTAAGCTTGCTCCGCGTTCGAGCCCATCACCCTCGATGTTGGGTTGCATTTTATCCACTATGGCAAGGTACGCAAGAACAATGTTCGTGCTTTGTTCTTATTGCGGAGTCATCCTGCCAAACTCGAAGAACGAAGAAATTTTGCAACCCTCGCAAAGGTTTGCGTACTCCCGGCAGGAAGGACAACCATGTCGTCGAGGGTCCTGACTTCTCCGTTGTCTCTGGGTTCGAGGCCACGCCTCTCAAACTCTTTCTTATCGCTGAGCTTTTCCATCAACTTGATATCGAATTCGGTAAGCGCTTCTTCCGGATTGAGTGAAGCGCCGTGTTCTGGACCGGATATTTGTGGTGGCGGGCGTGTACCACCAGCTGGAATTGAGACTCGCGCCAACAGCTGCCGAAGCACGTTTGCCTGATTACGTTCGCGCGTGAAATCCCGAAGCAAGATTTTCATCTGGGTCCGAATTTCGATGTTGTCGATGCCATCTATCACGCGGTCGTACCGCGATAAGGTTGGCGATGCGTCCTCGGGCCGATTTGCACCTGCGGCCCGTGAGTATAGATCAATCAGCTGACGGTAATCTTTGCCCATTTTGTTGCGTACGGTCTGGAGCGCCGGCGCCTTCCCTGGGCACAATTCTTCTGCGGTCCTCACGACGGCTGAGACGGCATATGTCACCACGTGCCGCTGGCGCATCGCCTCAAGCGCGAGCCAAATCGCGTCGACGGCATCCTTGGCTCGTTGCGTATGGCGCGATACCACCAAACGATCTTTCAGAGCTTTGACTTCTTCGATAGTCATGCCGCCTCCCGTTCCAACATCAGCCTTAAACCCGTAGCGCGGGATGTGATTTTGGCGACACCATCTGTAATGGTCGAACTCGGCCCAACGAAAATGGCTGTCTTTCGTGCCCTGGTTACGGCCGTATAAAGCCAGTTCCTAGTTATAAGATGCGCGCTATCGAGGCTGACAATAACGACGTCGGCTTCGCTGCCCTGGGCACGGTGGCAGGTGATCGCATGAGCCGGCTCAATTTCCGCAATATAATCGGGGTCGACCTCTCGTGCCTGTTCCTCACCGTCCCATCTAATCGTCACAGGGTCGATCGCTGTGACGGTCCCAGTTTGCCCATTCATCAAGCCGTGCGCATAGAAATTGCGCGACATAATCACGGGTTCCCCGATGGCGACGAATGGGCAATTCGGCCCTAGTCGTTGCCCCTCGATGCCCATTGCTGCGAGTGACCGAGCTGCTTCTTCGTTGATTGCCGCCGCGGTTGCCCGAAGCGCCGTGATCGTCATCACATCGTCGGGGAAGTCTCTTTTCAAACGCTGGATTCTAAGACCGATTTCCTTAGTGGGGCAGGGAAGATGGAAAACACCCTGAGCGGCCCCACGATAGGGGGGCAATCCCGGCAGTAAGCCGTTACGAATCGCCCACGCAGCGGCGACTATCGGATTCTCCTTAGCTTGTCGAAGCGGCGTGGACAACGTGGCTGTATACCAGCCTGAGGACACGAGATCGTGGAAAACTTGACCCAAGCCAACCGGAGGAAGCTGGCCAAAATCTCCAACAAGGACCAGGCGGGCGCCGTCGGGCGCGAGGTCCAATAAGGATCGGATAGCCGCTAGGTCTACCATTGAAGCTTCATCAAGAATGATAAGTGTTTGCGATCCGATCGCTGGGGTTTCGATAGCTTTGGCTGCATCAAAGCGCCCCTCCTTGGATAGTCCTTTCTTTCGCTCAATTCCGCCCATCAATCGTGCCATCGTATATGCCAGTTTGCCGGTCGCTCGGCTCGCCCGCAGAGCAGCCTTTCCGGCTATCGTGGCGATGATGACGTCGCCGCCGCATTGTTCCCAGGCACGAACCAAGACCCGCAAAATCGTCGTTTTCCCAGTTCCTGCGCCGCCTTGCAGGCAGCAAACTGGGTTCTTAATGGCAAACCTCAGTGCGTCGGTTTGCTCGCTTGTCATGCGCAAACCTGCAGTAGTTTGAGCTCTGTCGATAAGACCATCGACATCGGGCACCTGCTCAGCGCGACCGTGTAGACGATGGAATCCATGTAGGACCTCTCGCTCGAGAAAGGCGATACCCTTGGGACAAAGATGGTGGCCAAATTCTTGGATTAGGCCCCGCTTTAGGGCGAGGGAGAGGGCGTCCAGCGGGTTCGGAATCCGATGCGCCAGCACTTCAACGAAACTCTCGCGGCCACATGCGGTCTCTCCTCTTGAGAGGATTTCGCTCCAAGCAGATGCGCATGCCCCGATCAAGCGAGAGGGATGGTCACCAATAGCGAGCGAACCGCACCGAACAACAAGAATGCGCTTTCCAAATTCATCCGCCGACTTCCAATCGGTAAAGGCGGCCAAAATATACGGGTCGACCAACAGACCAGCCCAACCTTGATTGCCGCCGAAAAGCCGCCATAGTCGTCTTGCCAGTCGGACCTCTGACACCCCGTATTCCTCGAGCGAGCGATAGAACTGCCCTTCATCGAAAGCGGCTTCCTCTTCGGTCCTGAACCCAATCAGCCGACTTTGAATCAAACTCACCAGCTTCCTGCCCAGATTCGGGCGGGCCGGCGAGATCACCGCGGCCAATTCCTCATTCTTGGAGAGGTCTGTCAGCACATCCAGCACTTCGCTACCGTAGACCATCAAAAGGCGCCTGGCGCGTTCCACGCCGACCCCAGGCAGCGTCCTCAGCCACGGTGCGATCAATTTGCCGGAAATCCGGACCCGACTGATATATCGCGCCTCAATTTGGCGATGGACATATCCACGTTGGTCACGAAAATCCTTGGCTTCGCCATCCACCTGGTAGACCTCACCGATCGCCGGCAGAACGGGTTCTGCACTCTTCACGATCAGGCGTTGGCCATCGGCTGCTGCGCCCGCGAAGATGATGAAAGTCGCCGACTTCACCAAAATACGGTCGACCGCAATTTCCACGATCATGGCTGATCGCCGAAAAGAAATCCGCAATCTTCGACCATGGCGAGTCGCTCGCGTAGCGAGGTGTTTTCCCGGCGCAGCCGCACGATCTCGGCCCTCGCTCCGCGCAGATCCTCGCTCAAAGCCTCGACGAGAGACGCGTTGGTGATCGCACCAATTTCGATCTCTCTTGCACGTCTCCCTTGCTCAGCTATCCGGTTCAGCAGCTTCTTGTCTGCGGCAGCCTGTTCAGTGCGGGCACCAATAGGAGCTAAGCCTTGCTCGGCCGCGAGCGCATTGACGGCTGTTTTTATCGAATCAATTTTGTGGAAATACTGCGTGTCTGCGGCCTTTAGGCCGAGCATTCTAACCAACGCCGCAACGTTTACCTTGCCGTCGGACGTCGCCGGCAATGGTTGTTCAAAGGATAACATTTTATCCAGTCTGGCGGTAATCTCCTCCTCGACGTTGCGCCTCGTCATGACCGTTTGCGGCTCTCTGTAGTCTGCAACTTCGGACGCGGTAGTTCCAATCGCTTCATGGCGGCAGATCCGAATTCTGAAGGAGGCGGGCCCTCAAGCAATACCTTTGGGTTCTGGCCGACCTGCCGCAACAGGGTCTCGACCGCAAGAATCGGTCGATCATCAAGGCCGCGTTGCGCCCGTTCCATGCGAAGGTCCTTCAGCGTTGCATTGCCCGCAGCGATACGGTTGGCATCCTGCCGACCAAGCTCATGGTAGAGGCGATAAGCCATCTCATTGGCGACACCTCTGGCAACTTCCTCATCAAGATCAAAAAAAACCGGATCGATACCTTGGCGCTTCAAGATCCGGTCGAGATGCTTGAGGCGTTCAGCGCTGGCTGCGGACAATACCTCGGTCAATACATTGCTTTGCATAACTTCGGCTGCCTGGCATATCCAATCCGCAAGTTCCAACACAGTGGTTTCGCCGCTATCCACAGACACCAAGCTATCCGTAAAACTCGCAAAATCGTTGACGAGTAACAAAGCCTTCTCGCTATCGCCCAGAGCTCTTTTGCGCGCGATAGCGATACAATCCTCGATCAAACGAAAGGTTGCTGACCAGTCGTCAACAATGTCCCTGATCTCGTGTTCGAGGGCCTGCCGTCGCTCCGTGGCGACGCGCAGTGCATTCATCTTGGCAGCGACTTCTCTTCCTTGTCGCCTCACTTCGTCGGTCCCATGTTCCAGTCGATCACAAGCATCGAACTGCTTATTCAGTGCAACAGATTTCTCCCGTAGAGCCCAGCCGACTTGGTGAAAGTAATTGATAAGATTATGTAGATAGGCCGGTCCAGTGACGAGGAAGCGGCACCGCACGCAATTCATCGGACGCAGAGATTTATATTTCGGAGAGCCACCTTCTCTCGCGGACTCCCCGTCATCCTTCACCTCTATTCCCCCGACATGGCACATCTGGGCACCATTCGGACATACGCCGAGATCCGTTATAGTGTGAGAAGCCTTAGGATAATCCTTCAAATAGGCGTAGCAATTCGGGCTGTTGAATATGAGCCGCTCCCGTGTCCCGTCGTCGAGTTCCGCCAGCGAGGCGAGGAAATCATCCATTTGCCCCTTGAGCGCTGGGGCGGCGTTCTCCATGGCATCGCGAAAGTGTCTGTCAGAGAATTTGGTATACCACAGAGTCATAACCATCGAGGCATGACCAACCAGCTTCATGACGATCTCAACTGGGATCCGCTCGTCCTGCACCAATGCAGTAATCAATCCGTGACGAATTGAGTGAAGTGTATAATAAGGCCTAAATACAGTTCTGTCGGCTACGTCCGTTTTATTACCTGCACTCTTTCTTTCAACAAATTCACCTAGCTTAATTTCCTGCCCATCTATTCCCGTTATGCCTTGCTTTTGCAAGCGTGCCTGCATTTCTGCCATTAAGGCGTCCCAAAAATATTCGATTTGATGCATTTGCAACGGTGCGCCGATCGAGCTTCTAGGCTGCCGAAATAAAAACGCTGTATCAGGGCGGCCTGCCAGATAAAAGCGATCCATTTGCTTAAAATATCTTTCAGTTATATCAGACCAGGAGGTAAGCACCTCTAATGGTGCATTTGTTTCCCACCAGTTTCGCATATATAAAATATATGCGACGGCTTCAGAACTGACCCAGGGGATATGATATCCCGCCTCGTTGCCTATCTTCCCTTGGTCTGCCGTCTTGTTTGTATTGATATATAACCCGAGAAATGGTGCTCCTTCATTATCGACCCGCTGGGTAAGAGTGCCCTGACCAAGGACCCGCTGCCCTAATATCTTCCGTGAGTGCCTGATTCGCCTTGCGAGTTGCCCGTTGTTGATAGCCCACTTTCCTTTGCGCAACTCGTCGGGAAAGGTCTGCTCAAAAACAGCACGTTCAACGACCTCCGGATCAACCTCATAGCGACGGTCATCCCCTTCACCTGAATCAAGGCAGCGCAACTGGTGGCCACGCACCGGCAGCGTAAGCTTCAGGAGCATATAGATACTCCGTACAGGGCAGAAGATAGGACGACCATCTAGTTGGATATGGCGGTCAATCGCCGGCACAATGCCTTTGACATGGAGTGTACGGCCGAACCTGAAGTTATCCTCAACCAATACCTGCTTCATTTGATGCATCAACCAGGTCGGGAGCGCCGGTGTCATCGACTCGATGGCCGCGGTTGAGTTGCTTACTGCACCTATACGATCTATCGGGTTGGAAAATCCCGCTTCAACAGCGACCCGTCCATCGGGAAGTATTTCCGAAACACTGCGGCTTTCCATGGCGAACTTGAAAAAGCCCCTGTAGAGTTTTTTATAGTGGGAATTCGTGATATTCAGATCAGATAGACGTTCTGCATTTCGAAATACAAATCTCGGATCATGAAAATCTGGTCCACGCTCAGCAATTTGTTGCAACAAGCTGCGCAAACCAGACAGCATAGTCTTCTTCTGACCGGTGCTCTGTCCGACAAATTCCTTTGCGATCTCGACCCATTGCGCCATTGTTGGGAAAAGATACGTTACCTCGTCAATGCCGTCCGTGATTTTGTCCTGACCGATCCTTGAATATTTGGCGGTTGGGAAGCAAAGTTCGGGGTGGCCTTCGGTCTTGTAAAATGCGTTTAAAGCATCGTGCGCTTTGAGCCCATAGTATCCAGCTGCTGCCTTGCCTTTACGAAGATCATCACCCAACACGTTTTCCGATAAGTCAGCAAAGCAGGTGATACCAAGCCTGCTGAAGATCCACTCATATATTACTCTGACCGACGCATGGTGATCACGCGACCTTATATAGGTCTCGGTTTGGTCTAGCAGCGGCTTAAGGGCCCCCAGGAAAAAACCTGAGATAACCGTGTGCTCCGAGCGGTGACGCCCGTCCTCCTCAGTACACAGAAGATTACGATAAGACGGCCAAGCTAACACCTCTTCATCGCGAAGGATGGCAATGAATTTCATGAAACACACCATTTCGCCAGCCGAACGTCGTTTTTCAATTGACGATGCGGTTTTGTCTTTAATTTTCGTTTTAATTTCCCGCCGCCATTCGATAACGGCGCCAATGGCTTCATCAAGCCTGGAGACAATCTGATCGTTATCTTTATAATGCGTCTCAACGACTGTCATCGTGTGTTTGTCAAGGGTGAGTGATAGGTAGGCTTGACTGCGCCCATGCTCTGCCACGATGTCATCGAGCATGGCGCGAATACGCCGATAGGCTCTTTTTATCGAATTTGGTTCCGGAACAATCAGGAATTTCGTTAAGGACGGGTTAATCTTGATTTCCCGGCCAGTCGCCGGGCTAATCTCAACTTTGTAGTCTGTTGTCAGGTATCTGTACACGCGTGTCACCCCCCGGAATCAAAAAGCGGGAGAAGCGGTGCGTTAAATACGGAGTCACGCAACGCTTCGTCTATGCGTTTTACCCACCCATTTTCGCTCATCTGCTTGTACGCTTCTTGCGAGAAGGGGCTGGTGTGTCGCATCATGACCATGATGTCCTTTTTCTCGAAAATTCTACCAATTCTATGGCCGTACGAGTGGCGATGGCCGTGCATGTCGAGACCGTCAATGCTATTCGGTTCATAGCCGATCCGGCGCAGTGCGCGTTCGTGATGCTCTTTGAAGGCTTTCGGGGTCATCGGCCTCCCGTTATCTTTGACAAAGAGCCAAGGGTGCCCGTTCTCGGAGGATGGGCGGGTTGCGACGTGCAACTGGTACAGGATCCGGATCTGCTCGGAGATTTCAGGTGGGACCAGGAAGATCCTGGAACTCATCATTCGCCCGTTGGTAATTAGTGAGCCTTTCCAGCCGACGCGATTGTTGCCATGGCTTTCAGTGAGCGGCCGCATGCCGTGTAGCATGAGATACTCAGCCCGTCTTATTGCTTTTCCGCGCCAGACAATCTTACCGTCGGATGGATGAAATAGATCGATCTGACATCCACGTTCGCCGACCCTGATGTCCGGCGTCCATAGATGGCAGACCTCGCTGATTCGAAGACCGCCGAAATGCATGATCAAGACCATCAAGATGCTCTGGATGTCATACCGCAGCTCGATCTTTGTTGCTGTGGCAGCACCCCCACGCGCAAAGCCTTGTGTCAGGAGGCGAGGAAGAATCTCCTCTGGAAATGCGTGGAGGTCATCCATGACGATTGGTTCACGGCGCCGAGCACGCTTGTGGAGGCCCACCCGCTCCGGCATCTCTTGCATCCTCTTCAAGTGACCTAGAAGCGATGCGGCCTTTCTCTTGTTGAATGCGCGGACGTAGCAAACACGGTCTGTAAGATTTGCCGGCACGGTCAATCCATGTAGCAGTCCAAATCCTTGGTGTTCTAGCCAGTCCGCAAATTTGAAAAGCTTCGTCAATAAATTAGCCGATCTCTTGCCACCCATGCCTGTCCAATACAGATTTAAAGGAT